>JAVHNW010000248.1:0-2470 GCA_036169755.1 bacterium
CAGCCTTGCATTCCGTAAGGATGCAGGGCGTGCATCATTTCGCCGGTGGCGTAAAAATAGGATGTAAAGTAGTCCACGCCGAATAGCGCAACTGCTGCCAGTAAGCCGATCTGACCCGCGCCATGAACGTGAGCGTCCTGCTCACTCTCGTGCGGGGAAACTCGCCAGGCGAGGTAAATCACCACGCCTAAGAGCAAAAATGAAAAAATACTACCCATAGTATGCCAACTTTCAAGATGCGAAAGCATCTTCGAGCATTTCGAGCCCATGAATAAGGTGCTTGCGGGTGGAGATATTGAAGCGCGTATCTTGCAAACGCTTGGCGGCTTCTTCTCGCGCCGCGCGCGCCACAAAGGCCGGAACGAACATAATGCGTCCGGCGGGGATGACCTCGAAATCGGTTGACACCATTTTCAATTCCTGGTCATCGTAATAGGGCAGGCTCAAACTCAGCCCGCGATTCAGACTCCCCGCCTCGGCCCGCTGCTGAATGGTGCGGATGATTTCGCCGGTCTTGTAACGCGCCAGCGCCCGCCCCTGATTAATCAACTGCCCCAACATGCCGTAACGCTTTTTCTGATACTCTTCATCTGCCAAAATATAGGAGGCCAGCGAAGACGCCGCGTGCAAAATTTCGACATAGCGCTGCATCGAAGCCAGGTTGGCTTCGGCTTCCCTGAGGCTGCCCACCAGCAGCGCGTCCTTCTCGTCAAAGGAAACCCACTGCGGCAGATAAAAACGCCGCGCCGCGGGAACGAAAGGCACCTGCAGGTCGCCGCGCCCCTCATCGCTTTTGCCCTCCTCGGCGATGGCGTCACTGGCTTGCGTGATGGCGGATTCCGGCTCCAGGTCGGCCACCGGCAGGGTGGCGATTTCCTCATCTCCATCCGGGCGATATTCCACCGAGCGCCCGGATGGCAGCATGTTGTGAACCATGTCCATTGCCGCGGCAAAACGCAGCAGGCTGGCGCTGGTGGCGATAGCATGGTCGGGTGATTGTTCCAACTGCGTCAGGCGGTGACGCGCTTCTTCGCGCACAGCGGCCCCGCTGATGCGGTTTCTTAACCCGCCCAGGGTTTGCTCTCGCACTGCGGGCGGGACGGCCACTGGAGCCGCCTGGCCCAACTGTGGCACCTCAATCACCACCCGGTCGGGCAGACTGAATTTGACCTGTGGCAGATGTTCCGTCAGCGCCAGGGCAATGTGATGCGCCTGTGCCTCCAGAAAGCGCCGCAGGATGATCGGCTGCGCCTCGTACAGCGCCCGCTTTTGTGCGAGTTCATTGACGAGTTCGGCAGAGTCGGTGGAAAATTTGGAAAAATTTTTGTTCATAAGATTCCTGTCAGCACCGGGGGAAAAGGATGGTTCGCCCTCTGGTATGTGCGGGGCGCGGATTCTATGCCTGATTGCCAAAGGTGTCAATCAGCAAATCCACGTTGCCGCCCGCCGAATAGAGAATGGGGCAGGTACAGCCGCGTTTTTCATATTCTTCCACTTTGGCGCGCGCCTCGGCGGGCGTGCCGGAGGCGGTGATTTTCAGCACCAATTCATCGGGGACAAAGTGCTTGGCCCGGTTGATTTGTTCCCGGGTGGCCGGCCAGCCCAGCGTGGCCTGAATTTGGTGAACCACTTCATCACTGACGCCGCTGGCTTTGGCAATATGCGGCTGCTGCGCCAGGTATTGGCAAAGCAGCATTTTGGTGGTTTCGATGGCTTTGTCGTGGTCTTCATCCACCGAGCAGACGATTAATTGCGGGCGGTCAATTTCGGCGAGCGTGCGCCCGGCTTTTTTGGCGCCTTTCTCCAGCAGTTCCAGCGCCCGGTCGTTATATTCTGGCGGGACGCAGTAATTCATCACCGCGCCGTCCGCAATTTCGCCGGTCATTTCCATCATCAGGTCGCCGGTGGCGCCAATCATAATGGGAACGTTGCGCGCTTCGCGGCGGCCATGCACCACGTCCAATTCGATGCCGCTGACGTGGATGAATTCGCCGTCAAAACTAACCCGTTCCATGTTCAGCAGGCGGCGCATAATCTGGACGGTTTCTTTCATGGCGGTCAGCGGTTTTTTGCGGTCAATGCCCACGTTTTTTGCCAGCGGGTCCCACCAGGCGCCGATGCCGCAGATGATGCGTCCCGGCGCCAGGTCGTCCAGCGTCAGGTAGGTGGCTGCCAATAAGCCGATGTTGCGCGTCCAGTTGTTGATGACGCCAGAGCCGACTTTGATTTTTTCGGTGACGGCGGCGTAGGCGGCCATCGGTACGATGGCGTCGCGCACCAGGCGGCTTTCGGCCTGCCAGACGGCTTCAAAGCCTTTGGCCTCGGCGTATTGAGCGTACTGCAGGCCGTCGCGCAGGTCGTGCGAATCTTGCAGGTAGAGGGCAACACGGTTCATTTTTTCACTCCATCACTTTGAGGCGATTGTAAATTTCCAGGTCGTCTGGCGTGTCCAGGTCGAGCGCCAGGTGCG
>JAVHNW010000249.1:0-2469 GCA_036169755.1 bacterium
TTTTGGTAATTTTATTTCTCTCGTACCTGCGCCGTTCCCGTCTCTGTGACCTGCACTTGCGGCGTGAACTGTGGAAAGATGGCTGATAGGTCTGCTGACACCGCCACATAAACCGTATCCTGCGCGTCACTTACCTGAATGCTGGTTACATACGGTTGGACGCCGAACTGACCCAGATAATCGTTGTTCAGGTTGGCGTAAGCTTGCGCGGCATGGTAGGTTTCTCCAGTCGGGTGGATGCCTCCACCTTCCCGAAAAGTGCGTTGATTGATTTCGGCTACCGCTGCTACAGCGGCGGCGTCAGCCGCTTTCCCCAATTCCTGCCTGGCGTACATATAACGGCCAACGTCGAAGGTGAGCGCCAGCATTGGAACGAAAATAGCTCCAATAAATAATGCCCACAGGCTTGATGAGTATGCACGATGGTCACGAAGCATGGTTACCATCCTTCCTGACGAAAAGTGGCCTCGGCTGCCACCTGAAACGGGCCAGACGGCAAGCCTGGGAACAGGCTGCCCAGCCCGCCAAAGTAGTTTGGAATTTCGCCGCTGACACGAATTTTGAGAGTCGCGCCTACCCGTCCACCCGGGGCGAGGATGGTCACGGTAGAGTTTTGGACAAGCTGGGCGGACGCAATCGCTTCTTTGGCGGACGTTACGGCGGCGCAGGGGGCGCAGGACTGAGTAACACTGCCCATACGCGCGCCATGCCGAGCGGCGGCCTGGACAGCCTGCTGACCGAAAACGACCAGCCCAAGATTGATGGTCGCCAACATTACCAGGATGGCAATGGGGAAGGTTATTGCCGCCTCGACAGTTTCCAGAGCGCGGCGGTCTTTGAAGAATTTCAACATAGGACTCCTATTCGAGAAGGTTTCCCCGCAGCGGGAGTTTCATCACCGCTGCGGGGAAGGGAGTTTACATCGCGTTTGCAACGCCGTTGACGACGTTGGCGATGCTTCCGCCCAGGAACTGGTAAGCCGCGTAAGCAACGATAATGATGGCAGCAGCCAACACGCCGTACTCACTCGATTCCAACGCCTTGCGGTCACGCAAAAACCGGACACTTTTCAAGATAGTTTTCATCATGGTAATCTCACCTCCTTTCATAGTAGAGTAGCGACATGCAGGGTAAAGCCTGCGAAAACTGCCAGCATTGCGGGGAACGTGGGCTTTTTTCTCAGCCACTGCACCAACGCTTGTACGCCAGCCATGTAGGAGATAGGAAAGAGCGGCCCAGAGCCAAAAACAAACAGCAGCGTCATCAGTACCTTTGCGTCTGCGCCGCCAATCACGGTCTTCTTCCAGGCCAACCAGATGAAGAATACGCCATACGTCAGCGGCAGCGAAGCGGAATCTACGCCTCCGTAAATTGTCAAGACAATGAGCTGGAGCGTAACCATTAAGCGGAGCGCTTCATCTGGAAGGTCGTCAAAAGCAACCAGCGATAAGGCAAACACGACAATGGCAACGTTGCCCTGGAGCGTTGCCCAGATGGCGGCAACGGCCAGCGGAGGCAGGGTCAGCCAGGATGGCAAGGCGCGATAGCGCAGGTCGTAGACCATGCACACCGCCAGCCAGACGAGCGCAAAGACGAGCAGGGCCATCTTTACTGCCGCCCCGCCGCAGAAACCTCGTACATTGTCAAATGGGATGAAACCAACGGCTCCCCTGTCAAGGCAAGCCAGGCTTGACCGGCTTCGATGTCGAAGAACGCGCCGCTGGTAACTACGGACAATTCCCAGAACGGGGCTTTGCGCGGATTGTCGCCCAGCAGTGTGCCGCTGGCCCCGGCCAGCACGCCGCGCGTCTTAAGTTCTTTGAGCAGACGAGCGCGAGGAACGGGGGTAAACACAAGACGTCGCCCATCGCTGCCCACGCCAACCAGGGCCATCAGCTCGCCCTTCTTCCATACAGAGACGGAAAGCAGGCGCGGCGTGCTGCCCAAGTTTTGCGCGGCCAGGGTGTCCAGCCAGGCGCGCGGGTCGCCAATGTTGATTTGCCGGGCAAGTTTTTCTCGTTTGATGAGAATATCCTGCGCGGCCCAGGCTTCGGCTTGTTCGCGGATTCCGTCAATGGCGCGGCGTTGCCGTTCATTTCCAGCAGAAATCAACGCCCCGGGCAAAATAATTGCAGTTAGTACAGATGCAGCCAGAATAACGTCCATAAAATCTCCTTATTGTTTTTGAATTTTTGTCATCGTCGTCCTCAGACGGCGGAATGAGCGATAACGAGGGTCAGCCAGCGATGCACTGGTAAATGCCCACCAGATAGCAACCAGACCAGCCGATGCCCAGCCAACTCTGGGCGTAACTGGCGAGAGCGGAGCGGGTGTTGGCGCGACCGGTTCTGGAACTGCCGCCAGGGTGGGAGATGGGGAAGGCGAAGGAGTGCGAGTCGGGCTGGCGGTGGCCGTATTGGTTGGGGTTGTCGTGTTTGTTACAGTCCACCAGGGGGCGAAGGTGGGAGT
>JAVHNW010000250.1:0-12471 GCA_036169755.1 bacterium
AGGGTTCCGGCCAGGTACCAGGTGACCGGGTTGCTTTTTTCTCCGCCCTGACCGATGGCCTCCCAGTAGGGCTGGCCGCTGACCGCCAGGTTTTGCGCCGCCTGCTGGCTGGAAGCGGACGAAAAAATTGGCGTGTCGCTTTCGTTCAGTGGGAAAATGACCCAGCCTTGGTTGGGCATGTTGACGGCCAGGGTCATGCGCGGGGTGGGCAGGGTGCCGCCGTTGCTGAGCAGGGCCGCCATCCGCGCCATTTGGAGCGGGCTGACGGCGGGCGCTTGCGGGTTGGCGATGCCGCTGGCGCGCAGAAAGGCTGCGGCGCTGTAGGGCGTATCTTCCAGCCGGTTAATCAGCCAAAAGGGGGCCAGGGCGCTGCCGGTGGGGTAAAGCCCCTGTTCGGCGCGATTCAGCAGTGGGGAGTTTTTATCCTGAAAAAGTTGGGCGCTCATTTCGGTCAATAAATTGGCGTTGAAGGTGGGGTGCGAGGCCATCACCAGCACTTCGCCATTTTGGGCGTTGAGCAGCACCGCCGCGCCGCGCGTATTTTCCAGCAGGCTGTCGGCGGCGGTTTGCAGGGGTAAATCCAGGCTCAGGCGCACATTCAGCCCGGCGGGGGGCTGCCCGTAAAGCAAATGTTCCCACCAGATTTGGCTGGCGGGGTATCCGGCTTGTCCGCGCAGGTAACTGTCGAGTTCGCTTTCCAGGCCAGATTGGCCGTAGATGGGGTGGGTGTAGCCGATGACGGGCGAAAGCGCCGGGTAGAGCAGGCGGCGCGTGTAGGCGCCGCTTTCGCCAAAGGTGGCGGCGAGGGCTGTGTTGTGCCGATCGAGCAGGCTGCCGCGCGGCACGAAGCGGTCCGAGATGGCGCGGCGCGGGTTGTCGGAGCGGGCCAGTAAATCGTTGGAGCGCAGGATGCTCCACCAACCGGCGGCGAGTGCGGCAGCAAAAAAGCCGATGGCGAAAAGAGTTGGTAAACGCAGATAGGGCGCCGGGTTTTCGAGTGGGGCCGGGTCGTTTTCGCTGTTCTGGCTGATGCGCAGCAGCAGGAGCAGGGCCAAAAAGGTGGTCAGCAGGGAAGAGCCGCCGTAGGAGAGAAAGGGCAAGGTCACGCCGGTGAGCGGCAGCAGGCGCAGGTTACCGCCGATAATTAGCAGGCTTTGGGCGCCCAGGTAGGCGGCCAGCCCGGCAGCCAGCAGGCGCTGGAACGCATCTTCGGCGCGCAAGGCAATCAGGTAGGCGCGGAAACTGAGCAGGGCGAGCCGGGTCAGTAGGGCGATGGTGCCGATGAGCCCGGTTTCTTCGGCAATGGCGCTGAAAATAAAATCGGAGTGGGCGACGGGGACGATGCCGGGGGAGCCAAGCCCCAGCCCACGCCCGAAGATTGCGCACTTGGCGATGGCGAGCAGTGACTGGATGATTTGGTAGGAGCCGCCGCTGGGGTCATTCCACGGGTTGAGCCAGGCCTCCAGGCGCAGGTGAATCACGTCAATTAACAGATACCCGGCCAGCCCGAAGAGGGTTAAGAGCGCCAGGCTGGCGAGCAAAATCCGTTTTTTGCCGAGGGCGTGATACAGAGTGGATGCGTAGAGAAAAACGAAAATGGAGGCGGTTCCCAGGTCGCGCTGAATGAGCAGAAGAATTAATGCCAGGCCGGTGACGAACAGGCTGGGAAAAATCAACGGCCACATGCGCGGGCTGAGCGGCAGCCGGTCGGAAAAGTAGGCGGCCAGGTAAATTACCAGCAGAAGTTTGAGCGGTTCGGAAGGCTGCAGGTAAATGCCGCAGCATCCCAGCCAAAGGTGCGGCCCCAGTCCGCCGGGGTTGGCGCCGAGTACCAGGGTCAGCGCCGTCAGCAGCAGGCCGCTTGTCAGCCAGATGTATTTGTAGCGGCGTAGAAATTCCAGCAGGCGCGGGAGATTAAATCCCCAGGCCAGGATCGTCAGGCTGAGGCTGAGCCAGAGCGCTTGCCGGGCCCCGAAATTCTCGGTCAGCCGCCAGACAGTCAGCAGCCCCCAGCCGCTGAGCAGGGCGGCGATGGGGAACAGGTAGGGGTCAGAGTCTGGCAGCAGGCGTGACTGGCGGCGCTGCGCCACGAATACGAAAAATACCCACAGCGCCACGCCTGCCCAATGATTCCAGCGCAGGCTGGCTTGCCATGAGCGTTCGCGCACGGCGGGGGCCAGGGTGAGCGCCAGCGCCATGAGAAATACAAAGAGAGCCGCCAGACGAAGCAGGCGGCTTTGAAGTTGGGCGGGGGGCAGGTAGCGGGGAGATTGCACGCTATTTGAGATATTTTCCTACCAGTAGGCTGAGTTTTTGGCGGGCGGCGGCGGGGACGGCTGCCGGGTTGGTGATGAGGGCGCTGGCGAGGGCGCTGCCGCAGGCGCAGCTGCGTTCCACGGGCAGGGTGCGCGCCAGGTTGCGCAGGGCATCTTGCGCGGTGGCGGTGTTTTGGTTGAGGGTGTGGATGACCATTTCCACTGTCACGGGTTGGGCGCTGACGTGCCACACGTCATAATCGGTGACGTGCGCCATGGTAGTGTAGCAAATTTCGGCTTCCCGCGCCAGAAAGGCTTCTGGGCTGGCTGTCATGCCGATGATGGACATGCCCCAGGCGCGGAAGGCCTGCGACTCGGCTTTGGTGGAGAAGCGCGGCCCCTCGATGCTGATCAAGGTTCCGCCTGCGTGGACGGTGGCGCCGCTTTGCTGGACCGCTCGCAGCGTGGATTCGCTCAACTGCGGGCAGAACGGGTCAGCCACGCCAACATGCGCCACCAGCCCCTCGCCGAAAAAAGAGCGGACGCGGTCTTTGGTAAAGTCGAAAATTTGGTCGGGGATGACGATGTGACCGGGCGCATAGTCTTCGCGCAGAGAACCGCAGGCGCTGATGCTGATGACGCGCGTTGCGCCGAGTTGTTTGAGCGCATAAATGTTGGCGCGATAATTGACCTCGGTTGGGGTGATGAAGTGTCCAACGCCATGCCGCGCCAGAAACGCCACGCGCTGGCCTTCCAGCGTGCCGATTACAATCGGCGAGCTGGGGCTGCCGAAGGGAGTGGTGGGAAAAACTTCACGGGTGTCGGTCAGCCCGGGCATCGAATAAAGCCCAGAGCCGCCAATCACGGCAAAAGCGAGCGATTCAGTCATGATTTTTCTCCGTATTGGCGTCAATCTCAATGAGCGTGTAGCCGCACTTGAGGGTGTCGCCGTTAATCAAGATGGTGGCTGTGGCCAGTGGCGCATCGTTGAGCGTGGAACCATTGGTGGAATCCAAATCTTCGGCCCACCATTGGGCGTGGCGATACACAATGTGGGCGTGCCGCGCCGAGACGGATGGGTCATCGGTGCGCAATTCACAAGTTGACTCGCGCCCGATGACCAGTTCGGCTTTGTGAAAAAGCAGGGTTTCGGTTTCGCGTTCCGGCGCGGTGAGACGGATTTTCAGCGCCGGAATTTTTTGCGCATCCAGCAGGTTGGCCTGGCTGCGCAGGCTTTGCCAGGTTAAATACAACGCCCACCCTAGAAAAGCATACAGCGCCAGCGCCGCCAGCGCGCGAATGCCAAGCAGGATGGGCGCACTCATGGAATTGTTGTATCAGAGCGGGGGGTTGTCTTCAGGACTGCCGTGCTGCGCTCGCTGGAAGAAGCCGAAAACGGCGCGGTGTCGCCGGTGTGGCCCATGCTGGGGGGCGGGTTGTCTTGCCCAAAGATAATGGGCAGCCCGGCCAGCGATATTACATCGCCGGGGTAAAGCACGCTTTGCGTTGCGCGTTGACCGTTGACGTAGGTTCCACCGGTGGAATTCAAATCAAAAATAATAAAGCGCCCGCGTGAATAGCGAATTTGAGCATGATAGCGCGAAACGCGCGGGTCATCCACAATGACGTGATTGTCCAGGCGGCGGCCAATGTTGGTAACGACCTGCTGCAGTGTATGAACTTTGGTACCGCCGATAATCAAAAATGCCGTGCGCGAGACAGGAAACTCTTCTGGCGCCGCTTCTTCGCTGGATGTATTTTGAGTCTCCGCCATCTTTTCGGGCGGCTCCACGCGCACTTCCAGGTCTTCCACCGAAATATTCGGGTCGGTCAACAGCCTCAGCGTTGGGGCAGTTTCAAAGCGCAGCCCGGCCTCATCGGTTGCCAGCCGGAAAATCTTGGTCAATCCATCCATCAGACGCGCATCTTTTTCCCATTGGCTTAATGTTGAGGGGTGAACCACAATTTCAAATTGATGAAGCAGCGATTTTTCCAATCCCTGTGTCGCCAAATTCGCTTTTAATGCCTCGGTCAGGCGATGCGCCAGACGAACCTGCCAAAACGGCCCCGGCAAATACTTCACCAGATGGTCTTCAATCAGGCTTTCGAGTCGCTTTTCGATTTCGTTCAAATTAACACTCATGACGGCTCCCCAAACAAGGAAAAACTAACCAAATTGTAAAGCCAATGACCCCTATTTTACAACGCCAATTGTCCTTTTGCAACGTCAATGCTATGATTATGAGAAGCGTCTACCCGAGGAGACAAAATGGCCTATCCGCTTGTCCTGCTTGCCCACCCGCTGCCCCCCGATTGGCTTGCCAGCCTGCAGGGGCATGTTCGCCTGTTAGTTGGGCCTGCCCAACCCGGCGGCTTTGCGCCGCATTTACTGGAACAACTCGCCGAAGCCGAAGGAATTTTCAGCCTGCTGACAGACCCCATCACGGCTGATTTCGTGTCCCATGCTCCCCGTTTGCGCGTAGTCAGCAATATGGCGGTCGGCTACGACAACATTGACGTGGCCGCCTGCACCCACCACAAAATTCCGGTTGGAAACACCCCTGGCGTCCTGACTGAGGCCACAGCCGACCTGGCCTTCGGGCTGCTTCTTTCTGCCGCGCGCGGCCTGCCCAAAGCCGCCATGGACGCCCGTGACGGCTTGTGGAATACCTGGTCGCCAACCGGCTGGCTGGGCATGGATTTGACCGGCGCCACCCTCGGCATCGTCGGCATGGGAAAAATTGGCCGCGCCGTTGCCAGCCGCGCCCGCGCCTTTGGCATGAATCTGCTCTACTCGGAAAAAGAATCGGGCGCTTCGCCCGCGCTGGAGGGCGCACAGCGCGTCTCTTTGGATGAATTGCTGGCCGCTTCAGACTTCATCTCCCTGCACTGCCCGCTGACAGCGGCGACCCGCGGCCTGATAAATGAATCCACGCTGAAGAAAATGAAAAAAACCGCCGTGCTAATCAATACCGCCCGCGGCCCCATCGTTGAAACTGACGCTCTGCTGCGCGCTCTGCGCGAAAACTGGATTTTTGCTGCCGGGCTGGATGTCACCGACCCAGAACCTTTGCCCCCTGAGCATCCACTATACGATTTGCCCAACTGCCTCATTCTCCCACACATTGGCTCGGCCACGTTTGGCGTGCGGCGGCGCATGGCCGAACTTGCCTGTGAAAATCTACTGGCCGGCCTGCAGGGGATTCCCTTGCCGAACTGCGTCAACCCCGAAGTCTACCGTTCTTAAATCAGGCGACGCGCCCGCATTGTGAGCAAACCGGCTCGCCGGGGTTGAGTATAAAGCCGCAATGACGGCAGCTGCGCGGCTGAGAACTTCCCAGCGGGGCGCCGCACGCCATGCAGCTGCCTTCGCCGACCGGGTTGGCAGTTCCGCAATAGCCGCACTCCAAGCGGCTGAGTCGTTCGCTCAATTGCTGGCTGGCGCCTTTCGCCTGAGCGGCTTTCGTAATCACCTGCCAAACGGTTTCCACCATCTGCAAATTTTCTAGGTCCTGGGCAATATCATCCAACCGGCCCAGCAAATTCCAGGGGTTAATCAACGCCGCAATCGCCGACTGTCCCAGGCTGGCGGCAACCCCCAGCCAGGCCTGCTGCCCAACCTGAACCATCACCCCATCTTCCACGTTCTGTAGAAAAACGGTCAGCGCAGTTTGTCCACCGCTCGCCGCAGAAGTTTGTGAGGCAATTTGAACTTTCAGATTTTTATCGTCACCCAAAACCTGCGTGCGTAAATTTCCTCGATAAAATTGGGCGGTTAACGCCTCTGCAAAATCGCGTGCAGTCACCGAGCCGTAGAAAATTTTCTTGTCCATGGTTTCGATTATAATCATTTACGCGATTTTCCCAAAGGCAGGTGAGTGATGAAGCGTTTTTTTCAGATGATGTTTTGGCTGGTGTTGGCTTTGGGGGTGTTGGCGTTTCTGCTTAACGCGCAGCCCACGCAAAAAGTTTCAGCTCAACAGCCCACCGGCTCCATTCCCACGGTGACGGGAACCCCCTCCGGGGCATTTATCACGGTCACCAACCCCGAGCAAATTAACGTTCGCTCGGGGCCGAATTCGTATCGGTATCCAATTATTGGCGTACTCCTGCCGGGTGAAACCGCTCCCGCGTTGGGGCGTTCTCCGGGCGGAGACTGGATTCAAATTATTTACCTGGGTGTGTCGGGCAACGTTGGCTGGGTCTATGCTCCGCTGGTCAGCCTCGGCCCGCCCGGAGCCTACCTGGAAACAGTCGAGCCGCCGCCGACCCCGACTCCGCTCACTACGCCGACGATTGACCCCACGCTGGCGGCGGAATTCATTCCGCAGTTTACCGCCACCCGCTTGCCAACTTTCACTGCGCCCGCGCCGCTGGTTTTACCCACCTATGAAGCGCAAGCCAATCTCTCGCGGGTGGTTGGCGTGCCGATGGGGCTGGTCATCACCGTTTTGTCGTTGGTCGGCGCTTTTGGCGCGTTGATTTCTTTCCTGCGCGGGCGTTAGGCGATGCTTGCGGCAAAAAGAGTTTATCTGCGCGGCGCAGGCCGTTAAAATAAAAAAGACGCTGGCAAAACCAGCGTCCTTTTTATTTTGGATTAGTTATTGCAGCCACACGAGCCGCCGCAAGCGCAGCCGCCCGCTTCGGCGCTGGAATCTTCATGTTCGTGCGCGCCAGAACCGCAAGAGCAAGAACCTGCTTGCTGAGCATTGGGGCTGTCCACCACAAAACCGGCGCCGCGCGTTGGGTCGTTGACAAAGTCAATGCGCGCGCCGCGCAGATAGGGCAGCGAATTTTCGTCAATTACCACTTTTACGCCATTGTGTTCAATGGCGCTGTCATTGGCGTAAAAATTATTATCCAGTGCCATGCCAAACTGCGTTCCAGAACAGCCGCTCCCGGCGACATATACGCGCAGGGCATAGCCGGATAAATTACGTTCCGTTAGTATATTTTGAACTGCTTCCACTGCCGAGGTAGAAATCGTGATGGTGACAGAATCAGTTTCTTGCAACATGGTGAACTCCTTATGGGTAAATTAGATAAATATTATCAAGAATAAAATGCTTTGTCAACAAGAATCTTGTTTTTGTTTAGCAAAAACTCCCCGCGTTTTATGCGCGGGGAGTCGGCACTCAGGGCAATCATCAGGCAGTCGGCAGGCGATTTTTAAGCGTGCGGTCGAAAATATCTTCGGTTTCGTGCGTTTCAGATTTTGATTTTTTGGCGTGTGAAGCCTTTGAAGATTTGGAGCGCTCAACCGCCGCCTGCCAGGCCATTTCAAAGGCAGTGGGCGTGGGTTCACCGGAATCTTCTTGAACGAATTCAAATTTCTCCGTGCGAGGCTGTTTTCCGCCTTTTTTGGCCGTGCGCCTACGGTCGGGGCCGCGCTCTCCCCGCTCGAGGCGCTCAAGGCGCTCTGAACGAGGCGCTTCGTCGCGGACGATTTCCTCGGGCTTGGGGGTGAGCGCTTTCATGCTCAACCGAATTTGGCGCTTTTTGCGGTCAATATCCAAAACCATCACATCAATTTCGTCACCTTCTTTGACGACTTCCTGCGGGGTTTTGACGTAACCGTGCGTCATCTCGCTGATGTGAACCAGCCCAGGGCGCTCAGCGCCGATTTCGACAAAGGCGCCGTAGGTTTCCAGGCGAATGACTTTGCCCTTGAGAACCATTTCGGGTTTTAATTCACGCCATTCAACCCCAAGTGGTTCAATCATGGTTAATTCAACGCGGTCGGCCTTGGCTTTGCGCACCCAGACATCCACGCTTTGCCCTACCTGAACAACATCTTCAACCCGTTTGACCGGTTCGGCCTGGAGTTGGGAAATGTGTACAATACCTGGAACTGCCTGCCCAATGTCGAGAATGACCCCCGCGAGAGTGGTTTTCACTACTTTGCCGGTAAGACGAGTTTTTGGCTTTAACTCGGATTCCGGGGCGACGTTTTCTGCCGAATTGCTCATAGATTTTCTCCTGATAGACGAAATAATGCCGAAGGACGATTATACCGTAAAAGATATGAAAGTCAATCACTTTTTTTGAGAAAAACGCAAAATTACGCCTCTTGGCAGCCATGGAAATTTCTCATTGCGAAAACCACTCATGCTTCATGGCGTCTTCCCGCCAGTCGTGCGCGTATCCCTGGCGGATGGTAAAATACCTCTCTATTTTTTAACCGAAAGGCATGTATGTTTATAGATCAGGCAGAAATTTTTGTGAAATCGGGTAAAGGCGGCAACGGCATGGTTCACATGCGCCGCGAAAAATTTGTTCCGCGCGGCGGGCCGGATGGCGGCGATGGTGGGCGCGGCGGCGATGTTATTTTGGAAGTGCGCGCCACTCTCAATACTCTGGCCGCTTTCCACCATATTTTGCGCTACATTGCAGAAGATGGCCGCGCTGGCGGTTCCAATAACAAATCCGGGCTTTCCGCCGAAGATCTGGTGATTCCTGTTCCGCCCGGAACGGTAATTTATGACGCCGCCAGCGGAGAATTGCTCGCCGACCTGACCGCCCCCGGCCAGCGATTTGTCGCCTGCAAAGGCGGGCGCGGCGGGCGCGGCAACTCACACTTCAAAAGTTCCCGCAATCAGGCCCCGCTCACCGCCGAAAAAGGCGAACCCTGCGAAGAAAAACGCCTGCGCCTGGAACTCAAACTGATTGCCGACATCGGCATCATCGGCGTTCCGAATGCGGGAAAATCCACCTTGCTGGCTGCGCTGACCAACGCCCAGCCCAAAATCGCCGCCTACCCCTTCACCACCCTCGAGCCCAACTTGGGCGTGGCCGAAATTGACGCCGAAAAAAGCGTTGTCCTGGCCGACATCCCCGGTTTGATTGAAGGCGCCAGCCAGGGCATTGGCCTCGGCCACGACTTTCTGCGCCACGTTCAGCGTACCCGCGTCCTGATCCATCTGCTCGACGGGCTTTCCGCCGACCCCCTGGCCGATTTCAGCCAAATTAATGGCGAATTGGCGCTCTTCGACCCGCATCTGGCGCAAAAACCGCAGGTGGTGGCCTTCAACAAAATTGATCAGCCCGAAGCGCTGGAACGCCTGCCCAAGTTGACCAGGGAATTAAAAAAACGCGGCATCACGCTCACCAGCCTTTCGGCCATGTCACGTGAAGGCGCGCGGGAAGTGTTGCTGGCGGCGGCGGCGCGGCTGAATGAATCCCCCCGCCTGGAAGAGGTGGCCGCGCCGATGCCGGTCTACCGCCCCAAAGATGACCCGAAAGAATTCACCGTTGAGCGCGAAGGCGCCAACGCCTGGCATATCAGCGGCCCGGCGATTGAACGCGCCGCATCAATGACGTATTGGGAACACGCGGGTTCGGTGCGCCGTTTCCAGCGCATCATGGAAGCCATCGGCGTGGATGAAGCCTTGCACAAGGCCGGTGTCCAGGTTGGTGACACCGTCCACATTCTCGACTTTGAGCTGGAGTGGCAGGAATAAAAAAATCAGGACAGGCAAAACCTGTCCTGATTTTTTGGGGTCAAGCCTGAAGCGTTTTGGTCAGTTCCAGAAACTCTTCCCATTCTTCTTTAAAGAAATGGACCGTGACGCTGCCAAGTTCAACATGATACGTAGTCTCGCCATCCGGCTCTTCGGCTTTCCAGACCAGATAATTCTCGGTCTCGGCCAGGGTCTCGGTGGTTGGTTCGGGGGATTTTGCCATTGGGAACTCCTTGTGAATAGGGACATGAAATTGGGCTGATTATACCCGTCAAAGCAGGTGGTTCAGCGCAGTTCTTTGCGTTTATTTTTGGGGCTGAAGAGGGTTTTCAGCCGGGCAAACCACTCGCGCGCCTGCTGACGCAGAGGCGGAGGTGGCGAGGTTTCCTCCAGCCCCAGCCAGGGGTCGAGGTCGAAGAGTTTCCGCACCAAATAGCGGAGAAGAAGCTGCAGCGTTGCCAGCATCGGCGCGGCAATTACCACGCCCAACAGGCCAAGCAAATTGGCGGCAATCAGGGCTGAAATCATCACCGCTGCCGGGTGAACTTTGAGCGCATCGGCCATGATGCGCGGCGACACCAGGTTATCCAAAATGCCATCAATGACCCAGGCGATTATCAGCACCACCAGCGTATAAATCAGCGGCGTCCAGCCAAAAGGTTTGTATACCTGAAAAAACGTTACCAGCGCCAAAATTGTCCACGAGATGGCTGGGCCGACGTAGGGTAAAAAACGTGCCAGCCCGGCCAGCAATGCCAGCCCAAAAGCGTAGCGCACGCCCAGCAGGCCAAGCACCAGCGTGTAAATGACAATTGCCAGTGAGACGAGAATTAATTGGCCGCGCAAAAAAGCGTTCCAAACCTGGCCGAGTTCCTGGCCCATGCGCTTTAAATCGGGGCCGTAGCCGGGCAGTTCGATGTGTAGAATTTCTCCGCGCAGGCCGCCGCTTTCGGCCAGCATGAAGTATGAAATGAGCAGCACGAAGGCGCTCCAGCCCAGGGTTCCCAGTGCGCTGCCAGCCAGGTTTCCCAGCAGTTCACCGGTGCGCCCTACCAGCGAGCGCGCCCACTCAATCGCCTGAGCGCTGAGTTGGCTCAAGTCCAGGCTGGAAAAATCCAGGGTGAGCGGGCCAAATTGCCAGCGCAGGGTGGCGATGCGCGCCATCAGCGCGGGAAGTTCTGTCAGGCTGGCTTCGACCATTTTTACCAGGCTTTGAATCTGCTGCATTAATTCCAGCCCGCCCAGCGCCACCAGCCCCAGGGAAAGCGTGATTAGCAGCAGGTAAACCAGCCCAACGGAAATTCCCCATTGGATGCCCGTGCGGCGGTTGAGGAAGGCTGCTGCCGGGTAGAGCAGGTAGACCATCAGAAAGGCCAAAATCAGCGGAGGCAGCAGGTTGTTGAAGCGCAGCACCAGCCCGGCGGTCAGCGCCACCAGCGTAAAACCAATTACCAGTTTGGTGGAGGCGTTCCAGCGGGGGGTATCGCTTTTTTCGTTCATGGCGGATTTTCCTTTGCTCAAATTGTAGCCGCTTCGCGCAAAATTTGCCAAAACGAATGCAAAAACAGCAGTGGCTCCACATTTGATGTCGGCGCGGCATTAATCTCGCGCCAACGTGGCGTTTGCGGCGCAAGTCGAAGACTTGCGCTACAAGGACGCGGCCGGAATTGCTGCAAAAACAGGGAGCCTGGCTCCCTGTTTTTGCTTTTTTTGTATCAGGCGCGTTCAACCGTGAAGGGTTGGCGGCGGATGCTGTATTTTCCCGCCTGGGCCAGCACTTGTGGCACCAGGTTTTCCGGCACGTCCAGCAGGGTTTCGCGCTCCTGGACGAAGATTTTGCCAATCACTGTGCCGGGGATGTCGGCGTGGTAGGCGATGGCGCCGACTACGTCACCGGGGCGGATGCCGTGCGCTTTGCCCATGTTCATCGTCAGGCGCACCATGCCGATTTCGTGCGAGGCTTTTTCGGGGCTGGAGAAGGAGGGACGGGGGCCGCGCCGGGAAATTTCGCCCTCGCTGGGGCGGAAGCGGCGTTCCGGGCGGTCGCTGCGGAATTTTCCAGCCTGGGGCCGGGCCTGTGGGCTGTCGAAGACTTCGCTCACCGCAGGGATGGGGCGCTGTTTTTCATCGCCGCGAGCCACTTTGAGGGCGGCGGCGGCCAGTTCGAGCGGGTCAATGCCTTCGGCCACCATCGCGTCCACGATGGCGCGTTCCTGTTTGCAGCGTCCGCGCTGCAGCCAGGTGTTAACTTTGTTCACCAGGCCGTTCAGGCGCTGGGCGTAGACTTGTTCCACGGTGGGCAGTTCGGCGCGGGCGATGGTTTGGCGGGCGAAGCGTTCCACGTCACGCAGGCGGCGCTTTTCGGCGGGGCTGACCAGTGAAATGGCGATGCCGGTGTTTCCGGCGCGTCCGGTGCGGCCAATGCGGTGAATGTAGACTTCGGCGTCATCTGGCAGGTCGTAATTGAAAACGTGGCTGATGCCTTCAATGTCCAGGCCGCGCGCGGCGACATCGGTTGCCACCAGCACTTTGACGGCGCCGGAGCGGAAGCGGCCCAGGGTGCGTTCGCGGGCGTCCTGGCTCAAATCGCCGTTGATGGCTTCGGCGGGAAACCCGCGTGTGCTGAGTTCGTTGGCCAGGTCGCCGGTGCCGATGCGGGTGCGCACAAAAATCAGGGCCGAGCTGACTTCCTCGATTTCAAACAGGCGGGTCAGGGCGGCGGTCTAGTCGCGCTCGTTGACCAGGTAATAGCGCTG
>JAVHNW010000251.1:0-2453 GCA_036169755.1 bacterium
TTTTTCCAGGTTGGGGCTGGCGTAATAGGCTGCTACGCCATTCGCCTCGTCGTCAATGTTGAAGGGTTCTTGCGCGGCGAAGAGCGTTCCCGCCAGCGGGGCGGTCTGTCCCTGCAGGCCGAGAGTTTGCGCCAGCGGAGCCGAATCCTGCCAGGCGAGCCCCGCAAAAAGCGGCGTCTCTGGCGCTGCGCCCTGCTGCGCGGCTGCCGGGGTGATGTTTGCCCCCGCAAGAATCAGCGCAAGCAGGCTAACCAGATAGAACAACTGCTTCAGATTTTTTTTCATGTTTGATTTTCCTTTTTTTTGTGGCCGGCAGCCGGGTGAATATGGTTTGGCGCAATTTCTGCCGGCTTGACACATTTAGTGTGAGACGATGAGCTGCTTTTTTTTGTTCCAGTGAGAATGAAACGCGCGCCAGGAAATTCATTCCCGCCGCGCATTATACTCGAAGCGTCAGAGAGGCTGAATTTCTGCTGCAAGCAGCGCGGCGTTAAGCGCCGGTATTGTCGCTGTCCCACCATTTGGAAAGATGTTCGTCAGAGCGCTGCGGCTGGTTGATATAGTGCGAAACATCATTGAAAAGCATCAGGCGCGCGCGCACCGGGTCTTTGAAGTCGAGCACATTCAGGCAGGCGGGCGATTGGTCGAGACGGTCGCGGTAGCCGCGCACGTCGAAGCCGAGTAGGCTGCTGATGAGCAGGCGGATGGTGGCCTTGTGTGAGACGATCAGCACATTTTGCCCGCGATGCTGAACGACAATTTCACGAATCACCGGCAGGGCGCGCGCAATCACATTGACGCCCGCCTCGCCCTCCAGCGGCGCAAAAGTGAAGGGGTCTTCCTGCCAGGCGGCGTATTCTTCTGCAAACTGGGTTTCCACTTCGGCGCGCGACATGCCCTCCCAGTGGCCGTGGCTGATTTCCCTCAGCCCGTCACGCTGCAAAACGGGCAGATGATGCGGCTCGGCCAGGATGGCGGCGGTCTGAAGCGTGCGCTCCAGTGGACTGGCGTAAATTGCGGCGATGGGGTCGTCCGCCAGGCGTTGCGCCAGCTGCCCGGCCTGAAAAATGCCCTCGCGCGAGAGTTTCACATTCACAGCCCCGGCAAAACGGTCCTCGGCGCTGAGTTGCGTCGCGCCGTGACGAATCAAAAAAACTCGAGTGGTGGTTTTGGCGTTAATCCTGGCCTCCTTGTGGTTGATGACGTATTTTAGCCTGTTTTTTATGCCGTGTTGTATAATCGGCGCACTATGAACTTATCCGTCATTATTCCCGTTTACAACGAAAAAAATACCATCCACGAAATTTTGGCGCGAGTGCAAAAAACCGGCCTGGCCTGGGAAATTGTGGTGGTGGACGATGGTTCCACGGACGGTACGCGCCAACTTTTGGCCGATCTCGATGGTAAAAATGGGGTGCGCGTCATTTTGCAGGAGAAAAATGCCGGGAAAGGTGCGGCGGTGCGGGCTGGAATCCAAAATGCGCGCGGCGAAGTGTTGCTGATTCAAGACGCCGACCTGGAGTATGACCCGCGCGAATACCCCGGTTTGCTCAGGCCGATTGAGGAGAATCTGGCGGATGTGGTCTACGGCTCCCGCTTTTTGGGCGCTCCGCATCGCGCGATTCTCTTCTGGAATATGTTGGCGAACAAATTATTGACCCTGATGACCAACATTCTCTACAACAATATGCTGACGGATATGGAAACGGGCTATAAGGTTTTTCGGCGTGAAGTGGTCGCCAATATGTCCCTGCGCGCCAATCGTTTCGACTTTGAGCCGGAATTTACCGCCAAAATTCTCAAAAGCAAGGTGCGGGTGTATGAAGTGCCGATTGCTTTCAACCCGCGTGAGTATTCAGAAGGCAAAAAAATCAAACTTTGGGATGCGTTTGAAGCGGTTTGGGCGCTGCTCAAATATCGCTTTGTGGATTGATGGGTGACGTTGAAAAAGAGCGCAGATTGAAAAATCTGCGCTCTTTTTGTTGCCATTTTTCGCCATTTCTGTGTGGTATCATCCCTCTGCCTCAGGTCGGTCGGACGGTCGCGGTTTTGCCTGGCAAAGCCGAGGAAAGTCCGCACTCCACAGAGCGCGGCGTCGGGTAACACCCGGGGTGGAGAAACCTTCTTCAGAGGGCGAATCTGCCGGATAGGGCCACAGAAAACAGGTAGCCCCTCACCTCAACTCTTCTCCCAAAAAGAGAGGGGCGCGGAAGGGGTGATAGTGAAAAGGTGGTGTAAGAGACCACCGGCGCGCGCAGTAATGTGCGCGGCCTGGTAACCCCCGCCGGGAGCAAGGTCAAACAGGGACAAGAGACTGCTCGTCTCGTTGAGTTCCGGGTAGACTGCTGGAGCGGCGCGGTAACGTGTCGCCAAGAAAGATGACCGCCCAGGCGAAGCAATTCGCCGGACAGAATGCGGCTTATAGACCGGCCTGAGGCGCCTTCAAGGCGAGA
>JAVHNW010000252.1:0-2442 GCA_036169755.1 bacterium
TCGCCAATCATCAGGCGCAGGCGGTTGATTTCAAAACCGCTCTGGGTGATGATGGCATCTGGAATTTGGCGCCAGGTTTCGCTATCTCCGCGCGCGATTCCCACCAAATCGCTCTCGCGCCCGTTGCCGACCGACCCGATGATGGTAGTAGTCAGCCCTCCCAGGCGGGTGACGTTGAACGACGCCGCCTTGTGATAGATTTCCTGCCCGCCAGCCATGTTGGCCCCGGCAGTTTCGCCCTGCTCACGGGCGGGCGACCACAGGCTGTCAATGCTGGAGCGCCCGGTGAGCGGGTCAAAAACCTGGGCGATGTCGCCCGCCGCGAAAATATCTGCCAGGTTGGTTTCCAGTTTTTCGTTGGTTAAAATTCCGCGCTCGCAGGCGATGCCGGCATCCTGGGCGACTTTGATGCGCGGAGCAACGCCGATGGCGTAGGCCAGCGTCTCGCAGCGGATTTGCGCCCCCGACTCGAGCCGGACGCCGGTCACTTTGCCGTTTTTGCCCAAAATTTCGGCCAGTTCGGCCTGAAAATGAATCTGAATGCCGTCTTCAGCCAGACGGCGCTCAATCACCCGCGATTCGGCTTCATCGAGAACATTCGGCCAGTAGCGCTCGTTGCGAATGAGCAGGTGAACTTTGACGCGGCGGGCGGCCAGGCCTTCGGCCAATTCCAGGGCGGTGATGCCGCCCCCAACCACCACGGCAGTGCGGCTGCGCTTGGCCTGCGCCAAAATATGGCGGGCGTCTTCCATGTGGTCCAGTTTGACCACTCCGTCCAGTTCTGCGCCGGGCGCCTTCAGCCGGACGGCTTGCGCGCCAATCGCAATCAGCAGGCGGTCGTAGGGGATGCGTAAATTGGGCGCGGCCTGCACAATTTTTTCGCCCGGCAAAATACGAGTCACCTCGGCGCGATAAAACTGGGCGTTGAGTTTTTTGAAATCTTCGGGGCGGTAGGCGTAGAGTTGTTTTTCGTCCACCTCGCCGGTGAGCATATAGGCCAGCCCGGGGCGCGAATAATAGCCGTGCTGGTCTTCGCTGATAAAGGAAAGCGAGCCGGTAGGGTCTGCGCGGCGGATGGTTTCTGCGGCGGCGATGCCCGCCACGCCAGTTCCAAGGATAAGATAGCGGGTCATCTTATTCCTCCTTAAACAGGTTGGTGCGCTCAAAACGCAGCACACCGCGCGGACAGCGCGCCACACATTCGCCACAGGTCAGGCAGCGGCTGTTGCTGACGGGTTCATTCTGCCAGGCGTGTCGGCGCACATCAATGCCAATCGGGCAGTTGTAGGAGCAAATTCCACACTGCACACAACGCGCAGAATCTGGCACAACATGCCCGGCAACCATGGCAACACGTTTGGCCTTTTCGGGCTGAAAAAGAGATTTAAACATGCAATTTAGCCTTTATCAATTTGGGTATAGCAAGTAGTCGTTTATTTCCTCACAAAGTTATGTCCATTGTAGGCTAAATTGTCACAGTCTACATCGCCGAATTGTCATAAATAATGTGCCTTACAGGAATGAAATTAAACCAATCAGCGGCTATAATCTGGCGAATGGAACTGACCGCCAGCGCTTCTTCCAACATGCCAGGGCAATTACGCCCACTCAACATTTTACGCGACCTGAGCGCCGTGGCCGACCTGGTGGAAATTTGTTTTTCAACCACCCTGGACGCCGAAGGCCGCTCCTTCCTGGAGCAAATGCGCCACAACGCGCGCGACTCGCGTTTTTTACACTGGGCGCCGGGCGTCATTGACAGCGTTTCCCTGCCGCTTTCGGGTTTCGTCTGGGAAGACCACGGCAAAATCATTGGCAACGTCAGCCTGATTCCGTACCGCAAAGACGGACGACGCATCACGCTGATTGCCAATGTCGCCACCCACCCGGAGTACCGCCGCCAGGGCATCGGACGCCTGCTCACCGAAAGCGCCTTGCGCCGTGCCCGCGAGCGCGGCGATGAAACCTGGCTACACGTCCGCGCCGACAACCCCAGCGCCATCCACATCTATCAGCAGCTTGGCTTCCAGGAACGCGCCCGGCGCACATCCTGGCGGATGCGCCCCGCCGAAATAAATACGGAAGACCTGCCCGCCGGGCTACTTCTCCGCCCGCGCCGCCCCGCCGACTGGGAGCAGCAGCGCAACTGGTTGGAGCACGCCAACCCGCAGGAAATCAACTGGTTTTCGCCGCCTCCAAGCGCCGCCGCCATCGGCCCGCAATTGTGGAATACACTTTACCGCGCCCTCAACGATGTGCACTTGCAGCACCGCGCCGCCGATTGGGAAAACAGCCTGGCCGGAACGCTGACCATGCAAGAGACAAGTTCCTCCCGCCAGGCGCTCTGGCTGGCGCTGCCGCCGCACCCACGCGAAGAAATCATCCGCGCCCTGCTGATGGAGGCCCGTCAGCGCTTTGGCCGCGCGCACAGCCTGAACCTCG
>JAVHNW010000253.1:0-12396 GCA_036169755.1 bacterium
GTCCTCGCGGACGACAATTCCGGCGGCGGGGGCCAGCACCCAGGCGTCTGAGTCGACACATCCGCCGACGGTCGAGGCTGGGGCGAAGTCGAGCGCGGCTATGGCGCCTTCGTGTTCCCAGGCGGAGTGTGGGCCGCCGGAAAAACTCCAGATGGCGCCGGGCGCAAAAGGCAGGTCGAGGGTGGGTTGGGCCAGCCCGGCGGGCAGCAACGGGCCGTTGGCGGCGGCGCGCGCCCAGGGGTCGCCAAACATGTCATTGTAAAGCGCGGGGAATTGTTGAATGGCTTGTTCCCAAAGCGGGCGTTCGTGCAGTTGGGCGAAGAAATACATCAGCCCGACGCTGGCGGCGTTGAGTTTGGGGTTGAGACGCAGGCGCGAGCCGTCCAAAAAGGTGATTTCGGTCAGGGTTCCGGCGCGCCAGCCGTAGTAGCCGATGGAGAGCTGACCGGCAGCCCACATCATTTGGCGAAAAAGGCCACGATTGTGGTAATCCACATAGCCGAGCGGGTAATCGCTTTGGGCAAAGTTTTCGGGGCTGCCGCGTACCCAGCGGCTTTCGTATTCGATGATGGCGAGCAGCAGGCGCGGGCTGAGCGAATTGTCGTCGGCGATGTTTTGGACGGCTTCCGCGCCGCTGGTCCAGGCTTTGCTCATCAGGTATTCGCGGTACTGACTGAGGTAACCATTGCTGTCGCGCACGTATTGTGCGCTGTCAAAATCCAGCGCGGTGGCCGAGTAGACAAATTCGCTGTCGGGCAGGAGAATGCTTTCGGGGCCGATGTCGGCGGGCAGGCGATTGGGCATCAACAGCAGGGTGCCGGGCGGAATCAACTGGCCGGGGGCGGGTAAAACGACATCGGAGATGATTTCCACCGGGTTCACTCCGGCGCGGCGGGCGATGATTTCGAGGGTGTCGCCGCCGCTGGAGAGAATGACCAACATCGGCCCGGCAGTGTTGACCGGCGGCAGAGTCGCCAGCGCGCCGGGGGTGGGTGTGCCGGGCAGGGGCAAAACCACCAGCGGGGTGGGGCCGGGCGTGTACGAGGCGGTTGGCGAGAGCGAATAAGTAGGCGGGGCGGCAGAGGCAGTCGGCGTTGGAAAATCCCCCCACAGCCCCTCCTCTCCGGCGCAGCCCGTCAACAACGCCAACAGCAACAGGGCGGCAAAAAAACGTTGACGGGTCACTGAAAATATCCGAGCGCCAGGCGCAGGCGCGTCTCCACCTCTTGCGGAGCGTCTTTGGGCAGCGATTGGAGGGCAGTCTGGGCCTCGATGACGGAGTAACCGAGAGCGGTCAGCGCCGCCAACACTTCGCCATCGGCATCTGAAAGCGCGGCGATGCGTTCCAACCCGCTGATTGGTTTGAGGCGATCCTTGAGGTAGAGCATCAACTTTTGGGCGGTTTTCTTGCCAACGCCTGGCACGCGCGAAAGCAAGTCGGGTTCCTCGCTGAAAACGGCGCGCTGGAGGGTGTCCTGGTCGAGGGTGGAAAGTACGGAAAGCGCCATTTTGGGGCCAACGCCATCCGCGCCGAGCAGGGTGGTGAACAGGTGGCGCTCGGAGGCGCTTTCAAAGCCGTAGAGCGCCAGGTCATTTTCGCGCACGACCAGATGCGTGTGCAAGAGGACAACTTCGCCGGGCTGAAGTTTGGTCAGCAGAGGCCGGGGCGCGAAGACGCGCAGCCCCACCCCGCCGACTTCCACAATCAGGGCATTTTCTTCGATTTGAGAGATTTCACCGCGTAAAGTGGCTATCATGCGCGTATTGTACCAAGTTTAGCCCTGGGTGCTGGCGCGGTACTTATAAAACAGCAGGTGACAAATGGCAATTGCCAGCGCGTCAGCGGCGTCGTCGGGTTTGGGAATTTGGGGCAGGTTGAGCAAGACGCGCACCATTTCCTGCATTTGTTTTTTATCGGCAGAGCCGTACCCGGCCACCGCCTGCTTGATTTCGTTGGGGGTATATTCGCCCACCTCCAGCCCGGCCTGCGCCAGCGCCAGCAAAATCACGCCGCGCGCCTGTCCGACGGTGATGGCGGTGGAAATATTTTTTTGGAAGAAGAGTTTTTCCACGCCGCAGGTTGCGGGGTGGTGGCTGCGCAAAATTTCATTCAGCCGCTGGTAGAGCAAATCGAGGCGCTCTGCATCGGGCAATTCTTTGGGGGTCAAAATTACGCCAAAATCTACGGCTTCAAACGAGCCATCGCGCCGCTCACGCACCAGGCCAAAGCCGGTGGTGGCAGTTCCAGGGTCAATGCCAAGCGCAAGAGTCATGGATAAAAAAAGGGCGGTTGCCCGCCCCTTTACGTTTATTCTTCTTCTTCGAGCGCCGCCAGGGCTTCGTCCGAAATTGTCAGGTTGTGGTAGACGTTTTGGACATCGTCCAGTTCTTCGAGCATATCCACCACCCGCAGCACTTGCAGAGTTTGCTCCACGTCCAATTCCATTTCCTGTTTGGCCATCAGGCGCAGACCGCCTTCTTCGGCGTGGACCTTGGCAGCGGCCAGGGCATCGCCGATCGTTTTGAAGGCATCCACCGGAGCAATAATTTCAATGCTTTCGCCGTCTTCCTGAACATCATCAGCGCCGGCCTCAATGCCCAGTTCAAAGGCCTTGTCGAAGGAAATCTGGCTGGTCGGGCAGACAAAATAGGCTTTGCGCTCAAACTGCCAGCCGACCGCGCCCGCTTCGGCCATGTTGCCGCCGCTTTTGCTGAAGGCGTGACGCACGTCCGCCACGGTGCGGTTGCGATTTTCGGTGACGCAATCTACCATGATGGCCGAGCCGTGCGGGCCGTAGCCCTCCAGGGTAAATTCCTCATAAATGGCGGCGTCTTTGTCTTCGCCCGCGCCGCGCCGGATGGCGCGTTCAATATTATCTTTGGGCATGTTTCCCGCGCGCGCTTTTTCAATTGCCAGCAGCAGCCGCACGTTGGTGCCGGGGTCGCTGCCGCCATTTCGCGCGGCCATCACCACTTCTTTTGCCAGGCGGGTGAAAATTGCGCCTTTTTTTGCATCTGTTGCGTCTTTTTTACGGCGAATGGTTGACCAATGGCTATGTCCAGACATAAAATCGTGCTCCTTCTTGTCTATTCTAATTGGAAGCCGGATTATATCACGGGGGTGTTCAGACGAAAAAACCCACAGCCAGGGCGCCCGGCCCGGCGTGGACGCCAATCGCCGCGGGCAGGATGTAGATGGGCAGGGGCGGAAGATTCAGCCGGGAGGCGATTTCCTGCGCGAGACGCTGAGCCTCCTCTTCCGCGCCAATCTGCATCACCGAGAGCCGCGCTTCGCCCGCCGGGGCCTGCCCAGTGACGAGATCAACCAGGCGGCTGAGGGCGCGGCGCTTGGTGCGAGTCTGTTCCAGCGGCTCCACCTGCCCGTTTTTCAACTGGAGAATTGGTTTTACCTGCAGAATTTCGCCCAAAAGCGCCTTTGCTCCGCCGATGCGCCCGCCTTTTTTGAGGTATTCGAGCGTATCCACCAAAAAATAGAGTCGCTGACGCGGGAGCAGCGCATTCAGCCGGGCAAGTGTTTGCTCGGCGCTGGCGCCCTGGGCGGCCAGCTGCGCCGCCAGCAAGACGAGAGTCGCCAGGTTTCCGGCGACAGTTCCCGTATCCACGATGTGAATCGGCAGGTCGGGAAAATCCTGCGCGGCGGTTTCCACCGAGCGGATGGTGCCGCTAATTTTGCCGGAAGGCGCCACCACGATGACCGTCTGATTTTTCTGGCGGGCGTCTTCAAAAATGGGGTGGTAAAGCAGGTGCGGCGGCGCGGCGGTTTTGGGCAGTTCGGCAGACGCTTTTAATTTGCTCAAAAAAGTGGCAGTGTCCAGTTCTGTGTCATCGCGGAAACTTTGCTCGCCAAAGATGACCAACTGCGGCAGTAAATCAAAGCCGTGTTGGCGCGCGAGCGCGGGCGTCAGGCCCGAGGTGGTGTCGGCAACAATTCGCAGCATGAAGGCTCCTTTAGGGTGTGACCGGCTGTCCGCGGCGCGCCGACTCGGCTAGAGCGAGCAGGGCGGCCAGGTTTGCGCGGCTGTCGGCCAGGGAAATGCGTGGAGTTTTTCCGAGCAAAATGCAGTCGGCCAGGTCTTCCACCTCGCCGAGGTAAAGCGCTGCGCCGGGAGTGAAAATTTCAGTCGCCTCGGCTCCCCGACGCAGAATCATTTTTTCGTTAAATTGCGGTTTGAACGGTACGGGGATTTCGAGCATGGCCTCACTGCCAATAATTTCCATAAATGTGCGGTACGGGGCGCGGAATCCGCTGTCGAATTGGGCCAGCGCTCCGCCGGGAAAGCGCATTTGCCCGGCGAAGCTCTCGTCTACGCCAGCGGCGTTGAGCGTCTGCCAGGCGAAGACTTGCTCCGGTTCCTCGCCCAGCAAAAAGCGGGTGAAACTGACCGGGTAACAGCCGACATCCCACAGGCTACCGCCGCCCATTTGCGGGTTGGCGCGGAAGTTTTCACTGCGGGTAAAGGGAAAACGGAAGGCGCCGCGCACCAGTGAAATTTTTCCCAGTGCGCCGCTGGCAGCGATTTCGCGCGCCTGAAGCGTTTGCGGGTGGTGGCGGTACATGAAGGCTTCGGCCAGAACGCGGCCTGTTTGCTGCGCGGTGGCGCTCATGGCGTCCACCTCGGCCAGGGTCAGGGCGAAGGGTTTTTCGCACAAAACGTGCTTACCCGCGCGCAGCGCTTTGATAGTCCATTCGGCGTGCAGGTGATTGGGCAGGGAGTTGTAAATAACGTGAATTTGCGGGTCGGCCAGCAGTTCTTCATAACTGCCATAGGCGCGTGGAATGTCGTTTTCGCGGGCGTAGGCCTGGGCGGTTTCCAGGCTGCGCGAGGCGACTGCCGCCAGCGTATTGCGCGGCGACTGGCGCAGCGGCTCCAACAAAGCGCGGTTGATGTGCGCGGTGGAGAGAAAGCCCCAGTGGAGCAGGAAGGGTGTGGTCATGGGGTTAATTCTACTCCATCCGTTGTCAAAAGTTGGCTTTGGTGTATAATAGCGCCTTGCCATCGGGGCGTGGCGCAGTCCGGCTAGCGCGCTTGCATGGGGTGCAAGAGGTCGGAGGTTCGAATCCTCTCGCCCCGACTGACAGAAAACCGCTGAATTTTCAGCGGTTTTTATTTTTCTTTGGGGGCCGTGAGGGCCGCCAGGCGCAAAATTTTTAATTCGTCGTAATTGATTTTTCCGTTCAACTTTTCAAAAACCGGTTTCAGCCGCAGCGCGCCCAGCTCGGCGAAGGCGGCCAGGGCGCTTTGTTGGTCGTCGGGGCTGAGGGCGCTCAGGGCCAGCAGGTCGGGGTCGGGACGCAGCGAATTGCCGGCCAGCGCGTAGCGCGTCAGATGGTCGAGAATGGTGCCGAGGCTGACGGCGTGACGCTGAGCCAGCCCCGAGGGCGAATCGCCCTGGTTGTAGGATTCGGCAATCAGCCGGGTGCGCGCGGAAAGTTCTTCCGGGGCGGAGGCGTTTTTTGCGCGGGAAGTTGTCGCGGCGGGGCGGGGAATTTCCTTCAGGCCATGTTTTTGGCAGTAGCCGATGAGTAGTTCCAAAAATGGGGCGGCGTATTGCGCGGCTTTGGCCTGCCCCACGCCGAAAAGTTGGCCGAAGGCCGGGGGCGTTTGCGGGTAGTAGGCGGCCATTTCCACCAGGGTTTTATCGGGGAAGATGACGTAGGGCGGCACGCCTGCCGCGTCTGCCAGGTCTTTGCGTTTTTGGCGCAGCAGGGCAAACAGGGCGTGGTTGTAGTCCAGCTCGGGCGCGGGAATTTTTTCGGGGCGGGGCGCTTGCTCGGCGGGCAGGATTTGCCCGTAGATGCTGACGCGTTTTTTCAGCGCGGCCAGCGCTTTTTCGGTCAAGGTCAGAACGCGGAATTCGCCGCTTTGCGCCAGGTAGCCTTGTTGGATTAATTGGCGCGCCAATTCCTGCCATTGTTTTGCGCTCAGGTCTTTGCCGATGGCGTAGGTGGAAAGTTGGTCGTGCTGGTTTTGCAGCACTTTTTCATTTTTGGAGCCGCGCAGCACGTCAATGATGTGGCCCGCGCCGAAGCGCTGCCCGCTGCGCCAGACGCAGGAGAGGAATTTTTGGGCGGGCAGGGTGATGTCTGTCAGCGTGGGCGGCGCGGCGCGGCAGTTATCGCAGTTGTCGCATTTGAGGGCGTGGTAGGCTTCGCCAAAGTAGGCCAGCAGTGGTTTGCGGCGGCAGCTGCGCCCATCTTCGGCGTAGCGCACGATGGCGTCCAGGTGCGCCAGCGCCACGCGGCGCTCTTCGCCCTCTTTTTGATTGATGAAAAATTGCTGTTTGGCAACGTCACTGTAACTGTAGAGCAGCAGGCAGTGCGCGGGCAGGCCGTCACGCCCGGCGCGGCCAATTTCCTGATAGTAGCCTTCGATGCTTTTGGGCAGGTCGTAGTGGATGACGAAGCGCACATTGGGTTTGTCGATGCCCATGCCAAAGGCGATGGTGGCTACCATGATTTGAACGTCATCGCGGATGAAGGCTTCCTGGTTGCGGCGGCGCTCTTCATCGCCCAGCCCGGCGTGGTAGGGCCGGGCAGAAAATCCCTGGTGCGCCAGCGCGGCGGATAATTCATCCACCTGTTTGCGCGAAAAGCAGTAGATGATGCCGCTCTGGTCTTTGAAGCGTTCCAAAAAGCGCAGCGTCTGATGCTGCGCCTCGCGCTTGGGGGCGACCTCGATGTAGAGATTCTCGCGGTTAAAACTGGCGACAAATTCGTTGGCCTGAGAGAAACCCAGGCTGCGGGAAATATCCTGCCGGACGCGCGGGGTGGCGGTGGCGGTCAGCGCCAGGCAGACGGCTTTCGGGTAGCGGCGGCGCACGTCCACCAACTGACGGTACTCCGGGCGGAAGTCGTGCCCCCATTCAGAGATGCAGTGCGCCTCGTCAATGGTCAGCGCCTCCAGTTTGACCGCGTCCAGCAGGGCGAAAATGCGCGGTGTGAGCAGGGTTTCGGGGGCGAGATACAACAGGCGAACCTGCCCGGCGCGCACCGCGTCCATGTTTTCAGCGTAGGCTTCCGGCGAAAGGCTGCTGTTGAGAAAAAGCGCCGGAACGCCGCTGGCGCGCATTTGTTCCACCTGGTCTTTCATCAGCGCAATCAGTGGCGAAACCACCACCGTCAGGCCGGGCCGCATCAGGGCGGGGATTTGGTAGCAGAGCGATTTTCCGCCGCCGGTCGGCATGACGGCCAGGGTATCCCTGCCAGCCAGCACATTCTCAATCACCTCGCGCTGCAGCGGGCGAAAACTATCGTAGCCAAAAGTTTCCTTCAGAATACGTTCGGGCGTGGGCATGGCGGGATTATACCCGCTGTATTCTTTTACACTTCTCTAACGCCTTGCATTGGTTTTGCCTACCGGCTTTTGCTATAATCAACGCGGATAGAATGCAGTCACCCACAAAGGATACTCCCATGATGCGATTCGACCGCTTTACCGAGCGCGCGCAAGAAGCCGCTCAACGCGCCGCAGAAATCATCCAGCGCTACGGACACAACCAAATTGACACCGAGCATATTTTATTGGCGCTGATTGAACAGCCCGGCGGCGTCATTCCCCAAATTTTAGAAAATCTCAACATCAACGGCCAGGCGCTGGCCGACCGTCTGGACGCCACCCTGCGCGCCAGCCCCAAAGCCAACATCTTCGGCGGCGGCGCGGGGCAAATTTTCATCACCCCGCGTGTCAAGCGCATTATTGATTTGGCCAACGAGGAAGCCAACCGCCTGAAAGACGAATTTATTTCCACCGAGCACATCTTTTTGGCGATTTTGACCGAGCGCAACACGCCCGCCGCCCGCATTTTGGAGACTTCGGGAATCACCCGCGAGCGGGCCTACGAGGCCATTCAGCAGATTCGTGGCGGGCAGCGCGTGACCGACCCGCAAGCCGAAACGCGCTACCGTACCCTCGAAAAATACTCGCGCGATTTAACGCAGATGGCGCGGGAAGGTAAACTCGACCCGGTGATTGGCCGCGATGGCGAAATCCTGCGCCTGATTCAGGTTCTCTCGCGCCGCACCAAAAACAATCCGGTGCTGATTGGTGAAGCCGGGGTTGGCAAAACCGCCATTGTGGAGGGCCTGGCGCAAAAAATTGCCAGCAACGACGTGCCCGAAATCCTCAGCGGTAAACGGGTTGTGGCGCTCGACCTGGGCGCGATGATTGCCGGTTCACGCTTCCGCGGCGAATTTGAAGAACGCCTGAAAGCCGTCATGGAAGAAGTTCAGCGCTCGCAGGGCGAAATCATCATGATGATTGACGAACTGCACACCGTCATCGGCGCGGGCGCGGCGCAGGGCGCCATGGATGCCAGCAACATGCTCAAGCCCGCTTTAGCGCGCGGCGAATTACAGTGCATCGGCGCCACCACCCTGGACGAATTTCACAAACACATCGAAAAGGACGCCGCCCTCGAGCGCCGCTTTGCCCCAATTTATGTGGACGAACCCTCGGCGGCGGACGCCATCAAAATGCTGCACGGCCTGCGCGACCGCTACGAGGCGCATCACAAAGTGCGCTATTCTGACGCCGCGCTGGAAGCCGCCGTACATTTGGCCGACCGCTACGTCACCGACCGCCACCTGCCAGACAAAGCGATTGACCTGATGGACGAGGCCGCCGCCAAACTGCGCGTGGCGCTCTACTCCATGCCGCCCGAACTGAAGGATATGAAAAACGAAATTGACCGCCTGGCTGCCGAAGAAGAACAGGCTGGTCTGGCGCGCGAATATGAACGCGCCGCCGAAAAAAAATCGGAACGGCTGCGCATCGAAGGCGAGTACAAAACCAAACGTGAAAAATGGGAAGCCGAAAATCACATTGACGAAGTGGTGGATGTCAATGACATTGCCGAAGTGGTCGCCCAGTGGACGGGTATTCCGATGACGCAAATGATGGAAACCGAATCGGAAAAACTGCTGCACATGGAAGAACGCCTGCACGAGCGCATTATCGGCCAGGAAGACGCCATCCACGCCATCAGTGACGCCATCCGCCGCGCCCGTTCTGGTCTGAAGGATCCCGCCCGCCCAATCGGCTCCTTCATCTTCATCGGGCCGAGCGGCGTGGGCAAAACCGAACTCGCCAAGGCCCTGGCCTGGTTCATGTTCGATGACGAAGACGCGCTGGTACGAATTGACATGAGCGAATACCGCGAACAGCACACCGCCAGCCGCCTGTTCGGCGCCCCGCCCGGCTACGTCGGTTACGAGGAAGGCGGCCAGCTGACTGAAGCGGTGCGCCGCCGCCCCTATCGCGTGGTACTTTTTGATGAGGTTGAAAAAGCCCATCCCGAAGTTTGGAATTCGCTGCTGCAAATTTTGGATGATGGCCGCCTGACCGATGGTCAGGGCAACGTGGTGGATTTTCGCAACACCGTCATCATCATGACCTCCAACCTCGGCACCGAATTCGTGCGCAAGAGCGGCGCGCTGGGTTTCCTGCCGCGCAATGGCGACAACGAAGAACGCGACTCGCACGAGAAAATTGAACGCGCCCTCAAAGGCACCTTCCGCCCCGAATTTCTCAACCGCATTGATGAAATCATCATGTTCTCGGCGCTGACGGTCGAACAAATGGAAAATATCGTGGATTTGCAAATGAAGGAAGTTCAGGGCCGCCTGAATGAGTATGGCGTTACCGTCCGCCTGACCCCGGCTGCCCGCACCTGGCTGGCAACTCAGGGCTACGACCCGGCTTTTGGCGCGCGCCCCCTGCGCCGCGCCATCCAAAAATTCGTCGAAAGCCCGCTCTCAGTGGAACTGCTCGGCAAAAAACTAACCAGCGGCGGCCAGGTCACTGTGGACGTGGAGGCCGACCAGGTCGTCTTCCGCTAAACGCCAAACGCATCCTTCGATACAAGACTCCAACGTCAGCCAACGTTGGAGTCTTTTGTATACCAGCGCTTGGCTAAGAATTTGGGCCTATTGGCAAAACAAAAGCGCCGGTCATGAAACCGGCGCTTTTGCAAAGCAATTGAGTTGAGGTCGTGTCGGAGAACCCGGAACTTAGTCTCCCGGATTACCGTTGTGACAGGCGTTACAGGTTGCGTCATGCAGGCTTTGCGTGTGACAGGAACGGCAGCCCTGCCCGCCGTGATTGACGCCGGTGCCGCCATCCCCGTTGGAGATTTTGGGGTGTGACCCGTTATACGAGCCGTTCCAGTTGTTGGTGCTGTGGCACTGGTCGCAGGAACTGCTGAACATGCCGGAATGGAAAGCGGGTTCGCCGTGACAGGCCGCGCAGGCCGAGGGCGTGCCCGCATACTTCCCGCCGGAGTGACAGCCGTTGCAGGAGACGCTCTTGTGCTTCCCGGTCAGCTTGAACCCAAACAAGTCGTGATTGACGGAAGCGCCGCCCCAGCCGTTGGTGCTGTGACACTGGCCGCAGTTGGTGCCGAACTGGCCGTTGTGATGGTCATTCCCGGCGTGACAGGAGTAGCAATCGCTGGGCGTACCCTTGAATTTCCCGTTGCTGTGGCACTGGTTACAGGAAGCGTTGGCATGTTTACCAGTCAGCTTGAACGAGGCCAGGTTGTGGTCGAAACTTGCGCCCTGCCAGGTGTTGGTGTTATGACACTGAGCGCAGTTGGTGCCGAACTGGCCGTTGTGATGGTCGTTTCCGGCATGACAGGCGTAGCAGTCGCTGGGCGTGCCCTTGAATTTTCCGTTGCTGTGGCATTGGTTGCAGGAAGCGTTGGTATGCGCCCCGGTCAGCTTGAAGCGGGTCAGGTTATGGTCAAAGGTGGCGCCTTTCCAGCTGCTGGTGTTGTGACACTGAGCGCAATTGGTGCCGAATTGACCGTTGTGATGGTCGTTCCCGGCGTGACAGGCGTAGCAGTCAGACGGCGTGCCTTTGAATTTCCCGTTGCTGTGGCAAGACATGCAGGCTACATTGCCATGCGCGCCAGTCAATTTGAAACCAGTCAGATTATGGTCAAACGAGACGTTTTGCCAGCCGCTGGTATTGTGGCACTGGGCGCAGTCGCTGCCGAACTGGCCGTTGTGCTTATCTTTCGCGGCGTGGCAGCCAAAGCAGTTTTGCGGCGTACCCTTGAACTGGCCGTTTTTGTGGCAGCTGAAGCAGGCAACTGTGTTGTGAGCGCCGGTCAATTTGAATGCGGAGCGGTTGTGGTCAAAAGTGGAAGGCTTCCAGGCTGAAGTGCTGTGGCACTGGGCGCAATCCGTGCCAAATTGCCCGTGATGCGCGTCCTTATCCGCATGGCAGCCAAAGCAGTTTTGCGGCGTACCCTTGAACTGGCCGTTTTTGTGGCAGTCGAAGCAGGCCACACTCGCGTGAGCGCCATCCAACTTGAAAGCCGCCAGATTGTGGTTGAATGTCGAAGGCTTCCAGGCAGCGGTGCTGTGACACTTGGCGCAGTCCAGGCCGAACTGGCCCTTATGCGCGTCATCTTTCGCGTGGCATTGACCGCATTGGGAAGGCGTCCCTTTCAGCGTATTGTTGACGTGGCAGGACAGGCAGGGCACGTTGACGTGGGCCCCATCCAACTTGAAGGAGAACAAATTGTGGTCAATATGAACATCCTTCCAGCCAGAGACGTTGTGACAGACATTGCAGGCGCCGAATTTCCCATCGTGCTTGTCATCCTTGGCGTGGCACGAAGCGCAGTCCGAAGCGATACCCGCAAATTTTGCCGGGTTGGTATGGCATTTTTCGCAGGCCACGCCCACGTGCAAACCTTCCAGTTTGAACGTGGAAAATTTATTGTGGTCAAACTTCAGGCTGTCGCGCCAGCCAGCCGGATTGTGGCACTCGCCACAAGTCAGGCCGTAACGCCCCTGATGAGCATCATCTTTTTGATGGCAGGATTCGCAGGCCGTGGGCGCATTCTTCAACTCGGAGCGGGAATGCGCTCCGCTGTGGCATTCGGCGCAGCGAAGTTGCGCGTGCTTGCCGAGAAGTTGGAACGCCGCCGAACTGTGATTAAACGTCTGATGGATGGTTTCCACGCCATCGTGGCAGGCCAGGCAGTCCTGACCATATTCGATGGTATGCGCGGTGACAAAAGCCGCGTCTATCTGGCGGTGACATTCTGCGCACTGAGTTTGTTGGAAGGTGTTGAACCCGTCCACGTGGCAATCGGCGCAGGCAAATTTGCTTTTATCGGCCTTATTCTGGTGCGATTCCAGCATGAATTTCATCTTGTCATGCGGGAAATTATTCAAGTGCGCATCCGTCAGCACCGCATCTGGCCCTTTGTGCTCCGAGTGGCACGAGCGGCAGTTGATTTTTGAAACCTGGCTTTGAATGGCGCCATGCAGGCTGTTGGGAAAAGCCAACTGCACAACCACATCCGTGTGACAGACGACACAGCGGTCGCCCATGGTGTCGCTTTCCCACAGCGCCGGATGAC
>JAVHNW010000254.1:0-12393 GCA_036169755.1 bacterium
TATTGAGGATGCCCGTGTTCTCGCCCAAACTTTGCAACGGAAATTCGATGAAGCGCCCCAATTTTTTCATCGCTGGCGCGCCGCGCTGCGGCACTACCGCGCTTTACACCTATCTTGCGGAACATCCGCGCATTTTTATGTCGCAGGTGAAGGAACTGAATTACTTTGCCAGCGATTTTCCGCATGTGCAGAAAATCGCTTTTCACGGCGAAGCCGATTATTTGCGGCTCTTCGCCGGAGCCAATCAAAACCATCTGGCGGTGGGCGAGGCCTCGCCGTTTTACCTGTTTTCACAAGTGGCTTTTGCGCGTATGCGCGCGTATGACCCGGCGGCCAAAATTTTGCTGACCCTGCGCAACCCGGTGGACTTTGTTCAGTCGTACCATCAATTAAATGTGAGCCTGCTGCGCGAAGACCAGCCCGACCTGGCAAAGGCCTGGGATTTGCAGGAATCACGCCGCGCCGGAAAAAATATTCCACCCAGCGCGCGCCAGGCCGATTTGCTTTTGTACGGCGAGTTGGGCCAGTTCAGCCGTTATGTGAAACGCCTGTTTGCGGTTTTTCCGCGTGAGCAGGTGAAAATCTTCCTCTTCGACGATTTTCGGCGCGACACGCGTCAGGTGTACGAAGATGCGCTGGCGTTTTTGCAGCTTCCCTCGGATGGCCGGACGGCGTTCCCGCAAATTAATGCCAGTTTTGAAAACCGCTCGGCGCTGCTGGCGCGGCTTTTTCACCCGCCTCAAGCCATTTATCGCCCGTTTATGCGTAGCATGGCGCGTTTTGGCCCGGATTTTATGAAAAACGTCTTCCGCGTGTACGACCGGCTGGAGCGCCTCAACACCACCGGCGCGCGGCGCGCGGCGCTCGACCCGGCGCTGCGCGCGCGCATGGCGGCGCATTTTCGCCCGGATGTTGAGCAGCTTGCCGCGCTGATTGGGCGCGACCTTGCGCCCTGGCTGGACGAGGCTGCCGCGTGAAAAACTTCCGCGCCGATTGGCTGCGCTGGGGCGGAAGCCTGCTCGGCGCGGCGCTTTTCGTCTGGCTGTTGGCGCGCCAAAACTGGGCGCTGGCCTGGCAAAATCTGACGGCGCTTTCCCCGTTCAGCCTGATGTTGGCGCTCGGCTTTTACCTGATTGGACAGGGCTTCAACACGCTGCGCTGGTGTATTTTGCTGTGGGCGAGGGAAACCAAAATCTCCTACGCGCAGGCGCTCAAAATTAGTTGGGGCGGAATTTTCGCCTCCAATTTTTTGCCCTCCACCATCGGCGGGGATGGTTTTCGCATGTTGGCGGTTTATCCTTTTACGCAGAGCAAAAGCCTGGCCTTTGGCTCGGTGGCGCTCGACCGGCTGATTAACATGGCGGCGATGGCCTGCCTGATTCCCGTTCCGCTCACCCTTTTCGGCGGCGGCGTTTTTTCGCTCCGCATGGCGATTCTGCCCCCGGCGTTGAAGCGCCTGGCGGAGCGCTATTTCCCCAAACTTGTCAGCGCCGTGCGCGAATGGGCGGCGCGCCCGGCAGCCTTTGTCGGCGCGTTTTTGGCGGCCTGGCCCTCCAACCTGTTGCCGATGGCGGCGGCCTATGTGCTGGCGCGCGCCCTGGGCATCGAAATCACGTACTGGCAGGTGATCGGCGTGCAAACGGTGACATATTTTCTCTCTGTTTTGCCGATTTCGGTCAACGGCCTGGGCGTGCGCGAGGTGGCCTACACCACGCTTTACGCCGCGCTCGGCGCCAGCCTGGAACAAGCCTCCAGCCTGGCGCTGCTCACCCGTCTGCTGACCACGCTCCTCACCCTGCCGGGAGCCTTCTCCATGCAAAAAACCTCCTGACCCTGCCTGCTCATTTTCTTATGCGCCTGCTCATTCTTTCCCATGAATTTCCTCCCATCGGCGGCGGCGGAGGCCGCGTGGCGCAGGATTTGGCTTGCGGGTTGGCGGCGCGCGGCCACGAGCTGACGATTCTCACCGCCGGGATGGAGGGCCTGCCCGCCGAAGAAACTGTGGGCGGCGTGCGCGTCCTGCGCCTGCCCGCCCGGCGCAAAAACGCTTTTGCCGCCTCGCTGGTGGAAATGGCGCACTACGACCAGCTGGCCGTGCGCGCAGGCCAAAAATTGCTGCGCGCCTGGCGCCCGGATTTAATTCACGCTCATTTCGCTGTGCCAGCCGGAGCGGCGGCTTTTCTACTTTCTCGTCTGAGCGGCATCCCCTACATGCTCACCGCGCATTTGGGTGATGTGCCCGGCGCGGTGCCGGAAAAAACAGCCGCCTGGTTTCGCCTGCTGGCTCCGCTCACCCCGCCGATTTGGAACAACGCCGCGCGGGTGATTGCCGTCAGCGAGTTCACCCGCGCGCTGGCGCAAAAACAATACCGCGCGCCAATCGCCGTCATCCCCAACGGCGTAGATTTATCGGCTCTGCCGCCGCGTTCCCCGCGGGGCGAAGTGCCTCGCCTCGTTTTTGCCGGGCGTTTTGTCGAGACGAAAAATCCCGGCCACCTGGTGCAGGCCCTGGCCCGGCTGCGCTCCCTGCCCTGGCAGGCGACTCTGCTCGGGGACGGCCCGCTGCTGGAGGCGGTTCGCCGCCAGGTGGCCGAATCCGGGCTGGAGGGGCGCATCGCGCTCCCTGGCTGGGTCACTCCCGCGCAGGTGCTGGAAGAATTTTCCCGCAGCGATTTGCTGGCTCTGCCCTCGCGCGCCGAAGGTTTATCGGTGGTCGGCGTGCAGGCCCTGGCGATGGGGCTGGCGCTGGTTCTCGGCGCGGCGGGCGGCAATCTCGAACTGGTGGAAGACGGCCAGAACGGTTTTCTCTTCCCGCCCGGCGATGTGGACGCGCTGACCGCCGCGCTGAAGACTCTGCTGGCTGATTCTGCCGCCTTAAAATCTGCTCAAAGTCGCAGCCTCGCCCTGGCTTTTCAATTCGATTTGCGCACCATTGTCGAGCGATATGAAAAAGTGATGGAAGAGGTGCTTCGAGAGGCGGAGCGGAAAACAGGCAAACAGGGAAACTCTGCTGGATATTGAATTTCAAACAAGGCCGATTTCATGTACCTTTTTTCTGAACTTTCCCTTTTGACTTTATTTTTGCTGCTCGCCTTGTGGACCTTTGGCGGCTGGGGGCTGCTGGCGCGTTTTGACCTGAGGCCGCGCGAGCGTCTTTTCCTCGGCCTCGGCCTGGGGCTGACGGTTTCCACCTTGCTGGCAAATTTTCTTGGCCGAATTTTTCCAGCCTCCGCCGCCTTTTGGCTGGCCGCTGTTTTACCGGCGCTCTTTTTTATTTTTCCCTTTTCAAACCTGGCGGCCCATTTTGCCCAAAAACCGAATTTCTCCACCCTTTTCTTGCTGTTCCTCTTCTTTTGCCTCGTTTTTTTCTTCACCCTGATGGGCCGGGGCCTGGGCATTTTTGACGACTACCAAAATCTGCCGCAGGTTTCCAGCCTGGCGCTGGGTGATTTGCCGCCGCATTTTGCCTTCTCGCCCTCGCTTTTGTGGAGTTACCACTATTTTCTGCCGCTGGTGGCGGCGCAGTTTACCCGTCTGACGGCTGCCGCGCCCTGGGTTGCGCTGGATTTGGCGCGCGGCCTCACCCTGGCGCTGACTTTGGTCTACGCCGCTTTGCTCGCCTACCGGCTGACCGCCAGCAAAATCGCCGCCGCCCTTTCTGCGGCTTTTCTCTACCTGGCGGGCGGCGCGCGCTGGATTCTGCTGCTTTTGCCCGCCGCCTGGCTCGACCGGGTTTCCGCCGCCGTCACGTTAATTGGCTCCGGCGCCGGTTCTGGCGACTCGCTCGAAGCGGCGCTCTACAATCCCTGGAAAATTCAGGGCCAGGCGCCGCTGGCCTTCCCGTTTTTGTACGGCTCCGGCCTCGACCCCTCGCTCGTCCTTTCGCACGCCGGGTACGGCGTCAGCGCGTTGATGCTGATTTTGCTGATTCTCCTGCTGGCCGGGCGCGGGCGCGATTGGAGCGAAGCGCCGCTGCTGATAATTTTGCTGGCGGCCCTGGCTCTCGCCAACGAGGTGACTTTTGCCCTGCTCTACGCCGGGCTGCTGCTTGCCGCGCTGGGTTGGATGGTTGCCCGGCGCTCGTGGCGTTTGCCCGCCTCGCTCTGGCGGCTGGCTCCCGCGCTGTTGGGCGGCGGCCTGCTGGCGCTGATTCAGGGTGGGGTGTTGACCGGCGCGGCGCTCAACCTGTGGGGGCGGGTCAGCGGAGCCGCCTCCGACCAGGCGCTTTATCAGCTTGGTTTTGCCCTGCGTCTGCCGGTGATTCTTTCGGCGCATCTTGGCTCGCTTTCCCTGCTCGACCCGGCGGCCTGGTTTGCCATTCTGGCTGAAACCGGCCTGACGATTTTTGTCCTGCCCTGGGCGCTGCGTCACGCGCTGCGCCTGGCGCGCGCCGAAAAATGGTTGGAAGCCGCCTGGCTGGCTTCCATGCTGCCCAGCCTGCTGACGGTTTTTTTGGAATATACCGGCAACGCCGGGCCGACAGCCCTCTCGCGCATCACCGCCCATTTTTTGCTGGTTGTCAAACTTTACGCGGTTCCGCTGCTGTGGCTGTGGCTGAAAAACCGGCGCGAGGAATGGCAAATTGCCGCGCTGGGCTGGGGCTTCGCCGCCTGCCTGAGCGGGCTGGCGCTCTTTGGCGCGCAGTTGAGCGCGGCGCCCAACCCGGTTTACGCCGAATTTCTGACCCGCCTTGACGCGCAGATGTTTCAAAAACATTGGGGAACGCTGGCTGCGCAGGCCTGGGTTTTCGACTCCAACCCGCCGCGCGCGGTGACGGTGCTGGGCCTGCACACGCTTTCCGGCACGAATTACGGCCCGCCGGATAACCCGGTTTTCCTCGCGCTGCAGGCCTCGCCTTCGCCCGCCGCGTTTGCCGCCGCCGGGTATCGTTATCTCTATCTGGACGAAGATTCCTGGCAAAAATACGCCGAGAGCCTGAACGCGCCTTGCGTCCAGACTCTCGATGACCAACAAATTTTCAGCAAACAGGGCAAATTGCTTCAGCAGCGGCTTTTGCTCGATGTGAGCGAATGTCGCTAAATCAGGGCTGGTAACTGCACAGGTTATCCAAAATTTTCTGGCGCAGGCTCACCAGTTCGGGATAATTCTGAAAAAAGGTCACTTTTTCACGCGCAACAGGGCGGTAGGACGAGCCGGAGGCGAGTACGAAAGCCGTCCAGGATTCGGCCATGTCTTCCACGGGCGAGGAGGCCGCGTATTCAGAAACGAAGTGCGCCTCATATTTTTTGTAAAATGCGCTCAGCAGGGCTTCGTGTGTATCGGGGTCGAATTCTTCGTCAATTTTTTTCCATTCCGGGTAAATCTTCAGCCAGTAGGCGCGGTAAAAATCATCCATGTAGGAAGCGGGCCGCGTACAGCCGTGACTGGTGAGCAGCCCCTTGCAGTTGAGTTCTTCGGCGTTGACCTGGCTGTCGTTGATGGTAATTAAATGGCCGTATTCATGCACCAGCGTCATGGTCAGATTAATCGGGTCGCTGGCGTCCATGATGTTGACGTTCATTTCCCAGGTCTTGGCGAGTTCGTCCACCGGGGTGACGTAGGCGATGTAGTTGTAGTTGTTGCCGCGCATTGAAACCAGGTAATTGACCAGCATGGCGCGGTTTTCCGCCGGGATGAGATGTGAAAAATAGCGCCAGATGCGCGCGTGCGCCGCGCTGTTTTTTTGATAGGGGACAAAACTGGCCGGGACCCACAAGTCATCCGGTTCGACAATGTTGTCGCCCTGGATGCGGTAGCGCACCAACTCAAAATTGGCCTCGCTGTCGCCGTAGATTCCTGTCAGCGGTTCGACCGGTTCTTCGGGCAGCACCAGCGCCAGCCGGTCGTAGCAGGCGTAGATGCAGTCCAGGTCGCTGGGCTGGCAGGCCGCGCCGACTGGCTGCTGTGGAACCGGTGTGCGGGTGAGAGTCGGCGCGGGCGTGGGCGAAGGCCCCCGGGTGGGCGTGAGGGCCAGGGTCGGGCTGGGGGCGAGAGTGGCTGTCGGGGCGGGAGTCGGCTCGCCGAAGACGATTCTTTCAGCGAAGCGGCAGGCCAGGGAGGAGAAAACCAGCATCAGGCTGGCGAGGATAAATTGTCGGCGGCTCATTTTCCCTCGTAAGAACAAATTCCTTCAATGATTTTTGAACGCAAATTTTCCAGTTCGGGGTAGCGGTAAAAGAAAAGCAGTTTTTGGTCGGCGATGGTGTTCCCGCTTGGGCGCGGAGTCAGCACAAAAAACGAAAATGATTCGGCGATGTCTTCGGCGGGGTTGGTGGGCGCGTAGTCGCTGACGAATTCGCTCTGATGTTTCTGGTAAAAACTGTCGAGCGCGTCGTAGTATTCCTGCTCATCACTAATCGAGTCGATTTGCGCCCATTCGTCATAAATGTTGCTCCAGAACTGGTCGCTAAACTGGTTGATGTACGAATCGGGCAGGCTGCAGCCCTCGCCCGGAAAATACGTGTCGCACTTGGCGACTTCCTGGTCGTAGACGTTGCCGTTATCGGGGTGGTTGAAAATGGGCAGGCTGGGCGGCACCTGCGCCGGGTTCAGCGTCAGCAGATGCGCGTATTCATGGACGAGGGTGTAGGTCAATTCTTTCGGGTCGGCGGCGTCCACAATATCCACGCGCAAAACCCAGCGGGCGGCGTCAAAATCAGATTGCGCCACCGAAGCCAGAATATTGGCTTCGCCATCGCTGAAGATGATGTATTCCGCCAATTCGCGGCGATTTTCGGCGGGAATGAGGCTGGCGAAGTAGTTCCACATTTGGCGCTGGCTGGCCTCGTCCTGCTGAAAGGGTTTTAGCCCGCTGGAAACGGGCTGCTTGACCGGGTTGGTAATCTCATCCCCCAAAATTTGATAGGTGACCAGATCGTACTCCGAATTATTAAAGCCGTCCCGGCCCTCGCTGGGCGCGGTTTTGGAAAGCGCTCCCAGGTTGGACAGGCAGGCTTCCACGCAGTTCCCGTCTGGGCAGATGGCGCCAAAGGTTGGCTGCGGGGTTTCTGTCGGCGGTGTGGGGGTGCTGGTCGGCGGGAGCGGCGTGGCGCTGGGGGCGGGTGTGGCGGTTGGGTCGAGCAGAATTTTTTCCGCAAAGCGGCAGGCCAGGCCAGAAAGTACCAGTAAAAGTGCGGCAAAAAAAACGGGGCGGAGTTTCATCCTGAAAACCTCATTGAAAGGGTGTTCTAAAAAGTTAAATTGTGCGAAAAGTTTGTCAGTTCCCCAGGCTTTTTGGGGGGCTGATGGGGTTTATTGCTCCACCGTGTCAAACGTGGTCTGCATTTGCTGTAGCACCAGCAGCGGGTCGCCGCCCACGATGACGACTGCCCCCAGCCCGCTGCCCAGTAAATTTCGCGCCAAACTCCAGCGGGCGGCGAAAGGTGGCGCGCCCAGTTCCCCGCTCAGGGCGGCGGCGGCGGCCCACTGCGGATGGCTCGCCGCGTACCCGCTCATTTGGGCCAGCGCCGAAATTCGCGCGGGCAGGTAGCCGGTTTGTTGCGCCCAGCGCGCCTGAATTTCGGGCGAAACCAGCCAGCGTGCAAAGAGCCAGGCGGCCAACTGCCGCGCCGGGGTACTTTTCATCAGCGCCAGGGTAGCGCCGTAGCCCACGCCCGCTTCACCGGGAAAGTTAATCAGCGTCCACTCATCGCTTTTTCCCTGAAAAGCCGCCGCCTGTTCGGGCAGTTCCGCCAGGTTGAGCGAGGCAAAAAGCGCCTTGTGTTCCGGCAGAGCGCCGTAGTTGGCGGCCTCACCGGAAAACCAGGCGCAGCCCGCTTCGCGCAAGGTCTGTAAAAAAGTCAGCATTTTTTCGGCGGCGGGGGTGTTGAAGTGGAAGTTTTCACCGTCCCAAACTTGCGCGTCAAAAGCGCGCAGCCAGGCGTAGGCCGTCCAGGGGTTTTCGTCCACCACCCAGCCGCCGTAGCCATCGTTGGTCGGGTCGGCGTCTGCGCGCCAGGCGGCATTGGCGGCGCAGGCCTGCTGGCGAAATTGTTCTGGCGTTTGCGGCGCGGTTTCAAAACCCAATTCGCGCGCCCAACTGAGATTGTAGGCCAGCAGGCGCGCCGAGCGCACGCTGGGCAAAATCAGCGCGGTTTCGGCCAGTGCTGGCGCAAAATCGGCTGTTTCGCTGGGAGAAAAACCAAATTCGGGGTGATGAAGATAGGGCGTGAGCGGCGCGAGCAGGGATTTCTGCGCCCAGGCCGCTTCCTGCTCTGGCAGGGCCAGCAGCAAATCGGGCAGGCCGGAGCCGCTTTGGCCGGAAGCGACAGCCTCTCGCAACGCGGAATAGTTGCCCCACCCGTTTGGTTTGACGGTGATGCCCCAGGCGTTGCTCAGGCTGAATTCGGCGGCCAACTGCGCCAGCAGGGCGGTCTGACTGCCGTCTGCGCCATGCCAAAAGCTGATTTCCACGCCGCGCAGGGCCGAGGGGCTGACGCCCAATTCTGCGCCGGGGATGGGCGTGGCGCTGGGCGCGGCTGTCGCTGTCGGGCGGCGAGGCGCCGGGCTGGGCGTGGCCGTTTTCAGCGGGAGAAAAATCACCTGCGGGGAGCAGGCGGCCAGAAAAATGGAGCAAACGATCAGAGCGCTCAAGGCGCGTGGGCGAAAGGTCATCACAGGGCAACCATTGGGACGGGGGCAAAGACCAGTAAAAAGAGCAAAATTGCCAGCCAGGCCAGCCAGCGGCGGCCTGGGTCGAGTTCGGTGATTTCATCGCGCAGGTCGGGGTGGGTTCGGCCAAACAGGAAAAGGATTCCCAGCCACAGCCACCAGCCGCTCCAGAAAAACCCTAAAATTGCCAGCGTAACCAAAATGAGCGGAAAGGCGTAGCGGATTTTTTCGCCGAACAGGGCGTAGAGAATGTGGCCGCCATCGAGCTGCCCGGCGGGAATCAGGTTGAGCGAGGTGACCAGCAGCCCGGCCCAGCCCGCCAGCGCAACGGCGTGAATGAAAACATCTTCGCCGCCGGTGGGCAGGGGCGTGCCGGTGAAGAAGAATTGTATCCAGTGCCAGAGCAGGGCGGCGCCCGTCAGGCCTGCCGGGGCGGGCAGTAGTTTTCCAAAAACCAGGTATTTTGCCAGCAGATAAAAAAGTGAATTGCCCTCCAAAAATCCGCCCTCGGGGGCGGCGATGACCGGCCCCAGCGTGGAAAGCGCCAGCCCGATGAAGAGCACTGGCACGGCGATGATGAAACCGGCCAAAGGCCCGGCAATGCCAATATCCAGCAGGTCGCGCCGATTTTTGGGCATTTCGCGCATGTTGATGAAGGCGCCCATCGTGCCGAGCAGGCTGAAGGGCAGGGGAATGAAAAAGGGCAGGCTGACATCGGTTTTGTGCCAGCGTCCGGCCAGGTAATGGCCGAATTCGTGCGCCAGCAAAATGCTGAGCAGGGCCAGCGCAAACGGCCAGCCGGTGAAAAAGTAGCGCGCCATCAGCGCCATTTGGCCGAGCGGGTCGGCGGGAATGGGGGTGCCAGCCGGAATTTGCGCGCCGGAAAGCATCACGCTGAAAACTGTCAGCGCAAACATGAGAAAATTGGCTGTGAGGCTGCGATTTTTGGCGGGCGGCCGGGCGGGGAGAATGTAGATGGCGTGGCCGGGGGCGTCTTTGCGGAAGAGCGGCATCAGCCCCTGCGGCGCGAGGCTGGCGGAAAGGTTTTCGTAGGCGGCGGCAGAATCAGCGGCGGTCAGCAGGCCGCGATAGCGCAGCAGGTAGCCGTCTTTTTCTTCGCCGCTGGTGATGTCGCGGATCTGGAAAATGGGCTGAATGAGCGGGGTGATGATTTCGGGGTCGAGCATGGAAAGCCTTCCAAAAGGGGCGGGCGCGCGGGCCCCGTGAAAAGTACGGCGCCGGTCATGTGACCGGCGTTGGAAACAAGCGGGAGTGCGTGGGGGTCGAACCCACCCTGGAACGCAACGCGCCCCAATGCCGGTGTTGAAGACCGGAGAGCCCACCGGGACTCATCCACTCCCGCAGGCAAGCATACCTGAACGGGTGGGAGGTGTCAAGCCGCTTATTTTTGCCCGCCGAAGGCCAGCCAGAGCAGCGAACCAATCGTCAGCGCCCAGCCGACCCAGGGGATGCTTCCCAGCAGAATGCCGGAAAGCGCCAGCAGGCGGGTTTTCCACGAGTCGGCTTGCCAGGAGCGCAGCGCCAGCGCTCCGGCGAAAATCCCCAGCCCGCCGATGCAAAAACTGGGGATGAAGGGAATCGGGAGGCTGCAAATTCCCAAAACCCCCAAAATTAGCCCGGCAATGGCCCAGGCGGAGGGTTTTTCGGCTGGATTCAATCTTCGGCGTAGGGAACGTATTCGGCGCGGGCCAGGCCCTGCTCGATGGCTTTTTGCGCCACGGCGCGCGCCACCGCCTGGTGGACGGCTTTATCCAGCGGGTTGGGCACCAGGTCGCCAGGCGGGGTCATCTCCGAGATGGTTTGGGCGGCGGCCAGCAGCATTTCCTCGCTGATGTGGCTGACGTTGGCATCCACTGCGCCGCGGAAAATGCCGGGGAAGCCCAGCACGTTGTTGACGGATTTTCCATCGGCGGCGAAGAGTGCGCCATGCGCCAGGGCAAGTTCTGGCTCAATTTCGGGGTTGGGGTTGGAGAGCGCCAAAATAACCTGGCCTTTGCGCACCATTTCGGGCTTGATCAGCCCACGCGCGCCGGTGGTGGCGACAATGATGTCGCAGTTTTCCATGATTTCCACCAGGTTGGAGGGTCTGCCGCCGTTGTTTTTCAGGCGGGTGAGCGCCGCCGGGTTCAAATCTGCGCCCCAGACGGGGTTGCCGGTCAGCCTCATCAGCATTTGGGCGATGGCTTGTCCGGCGGCGCCCAGCCCAATTTGGCCGATTTTTGCGCTGGAAAGGTAGACGCCGGTCAGGCGGCTGGCGCTCATCAGCGCGGCGGTGGTGACAACGGCGGTGCCGTGCTGGTCATCATGCAAGACGGGAATATCTAGCATTTTTTGCAGGCGTTCTTCAATCTCAAAACAGCGCGGGGCCGAAATATCTTCCAATTGGATGGCGGCGAAGGTCGGCGAAATGGCGGCGACAGCGGCGATGATTTCTTCGGTGTCTTTGGTGTTGAGCAAAATGGGAATGCCCGAAAGGCCGACCAGGCTTTCCATCAGCATGGCTTTGCCCTCCATGACCGGCATTCCGGCCAGTGGGCCGATGTCGCCCAGGCCGAGCACGGCGCTGCCATCGGTGACAATGGCGACCATGTGGCTGATGCTGGTGTATTGACGCGCCAGGGACGGGTCTTTGGCAATTTTGAGACAGACTTCGGCCACGCCGGGTGTGTAGACTTTGCGCAGAGTCGCCAGTGAGTCGATGGGGTAGCGCGAGCGGATGGCGATTTTGCCCTTGACGTGCAGTTCCAGCACCTCGTCACGCACGCCGACTACTTTGGTGCCCTCCAACGTTTCGATGGCGGCCAGGGTGCTTTCCAGCTGCGCTTCGCTTTCGGCGTAGATGACGATGTCGCGCATGACGTGTTGGGAGGTTTCCGTCAGCAGTTGCAGTTCGCCAACGGTTGAACCTGCTTCAGAGATGGCGGAGAGCAAACGCGCCAATTGTCCGCGTACCTGCACATTGCGAACCCGTACCGTGCGACTGATTTTACGTTCCCAGGCCATGCGACCTCCTTGAGAAAAATACCTGTTGATTAACAGGACGAATAGTATGCTTTTTTGGCGCAGCCTATTCTTGCAATCCCGTCAGCAGGCCTGAAATTTCGGCCAGGCTGCGGATGACCGGACAATCGGCCTCGGGAAAAATTTGGCCGGGGTCGAGCAAAACCGGCAGAATGCCCGCGCCGCGCGCCCCGGCCACGTCGGCATAAAAATTGTCGCCAACGTAGATGGCCTGCGCCGGGCTGAGATTCAGGCGCTGGAGGGCGTGCTGGAAAATGCCGGGGGCGGGTTTCCAGACGTTGATTTCCCCGGCGGCGAGCAGCAGGTCAAAGTGGTCGGGACTCAGCCCGTAGCGCGTCAGCACGCCGCCGAAAGGTTCATCGCGGTTGGAGACGATGCCCAACTGGTAGCCTTGCTGGCGTAAAAGTTCCAGGGTTTCCTGGGCGCCATCCATCAGGCGGTCTTCGGGTTGAAATTCGCTGTCCATGCGGGCGCGCAGCAGCGGGGCGAAGGCTTGCGCCTGTTCGATGCTTGCTCCGAGCGCAACCAGTTCGCGGCGGCTGTAATTTTCCCAAAAGGCGGAAATTTCCGGGTACTGGCGGCGGTCTTCGCCTTGTTCTGGCGATTCGGCCCAGTAGAAATGCTCCCAGCGGGTGGCGCGCAGCCGGTCGGCGGCTGTGATTTCCAGCCCGAGGCGGACGGCGCTGTCGGCGAAGAATTCGCGCCCCGGCGGGAAATGTCCACGCAGGGTGCCATCCAGAT
>JAVHNW010000255.1:0-1375 GCA_036169755.1 bacterium
GCGGCGTTTGGGTGGACGAGGCGGCGGGCGTGGCGCTCGGCTTTCGCCGCCTGGCTATTCTCGACCTTTCGCCCAGCGGCGCTCAGCCAATGACTTCGGTCAGCGGGCGTTTTCATTTAATTTTCAACGGCGAGATTTACAACTACCAGGCTTTGCGCGCCGAACTTTCCGCCGCCTGGCGCGGAACTTCGGATACCGAGGTGATTTTGGCCGGGTTCGAGGCCTGGGGCATCCCCGAAACTGTACGGCGGCTGAATGGCATGTTCGCCTTCGCCGTGTGGGACGCGCGCGAACACGCGCTGACTCTGGCGCGCGACCGGCTGGGAATCAAGCCGCTCTACTACGGCTGGATAAACGGCGTCTTTCTGTTCGGCTCCGAGCTGAAAAGTTTGCGCGCCCACCCGGCCTTCAGCGCCGACGTTGACCGTGACGCGCTGACGATTTACCTGCGCCTGGGCTACATCCCCGCGCCGTACAGCATTTACCAAAATGTAAAAAAACTTCCCCCGGCCTGCCTGCTGACTTTAACGGCAGATTCGCCGCGCAGCGCCGTCCCCGCCGAATATTGGAGCGCGCGCGAGATGATGCAAAACGGGCTGGAAAATCCCTTCACCGGCAGCGAAGGCGAGGCGGTGGAAATGCTGCAGGCGCACTTGCGCCGCTCGATTGGCCTGCGCATGTTGGCCGATGTGCCGCTGGGCGCTTTCCTCTCCGGCGGAATCGACTCCTCGCTGGTGGTGGCGCTGATGCAGGCGCAAAGCCCGCGCCCTGTCAAAACCTTCAGCCTGGGATTTACCGAATCCGGCTATGACGAATCGGCGCAGGCGCGCGCTGTGGCGCAGCACTTGCACACCGACCACACCGAATTGCTCGTCACGCCCGCCGAGGCGCTGGCCGTCATCCCGCGCCTGCCCATCATCTACGACGAACCCTTCGCCGATTCGTCACAAATTCCCAGCCTGCTCGTCTCGCAGATGGCGCGCCAACACGTCACCGTAGCGCTTTCTGGCGATGGCGGCGATGAACTCTTCGGCGGCTACAACCGCTACCTGCTCGTGGAACGCATCTGGGGGCGGGTGAAAAACCTGCCCCCTGGCGCGCGCCGTATGCTCGCCGCCGGTCTGACGGGCATACGCCCCGCGCTTTGGTCGCGCCTGGCCGGGCGCTTTTTGCCCAACCCGGCAGATAAAGCCGTCAAACTCGCCGAAACCCTGCTGGCGCAAAACCCGCAGGCCATCTATCTCAATCTCATCTCTCAATGGAAAAACCCGGGGACGGTGACGCTGACCGGACAAGAACCGCTCAGCGCGCTGACCGATCCATCAACCTGGCTGAACGGCGGGGTGCTGGCACCCCGAACTTCAGGGGCGCTGGC
>JAVHNW010000255.1:1475-12373 GCA_036169755.1 bacterium
GCTGGCACCCCGAACTTCAGGGGCGCTGGCCGAGCGCATGATGGCGCTCGACTTGCAGACCTACCTGCCAGACGACATTCTAACCAAAGTGGACCGCGCCAGCATGGCCGCCAGCCTCGAAGCGCGCGCCCCGCTGCTGGATGACCACGAAACCGTAGAACTGGCCTGGCGCCTGCCCATCAACCTGAAAATTCGCGGCGGGCAGGGCAAGTGGATTTTGCGGCAAATCCTCCGCCGCCACCTGCCGCCGGAAATGATGACACGCCCAAAACAAGGATTCGCCATTCCCCTGCATACCTGGCTGCGCGGCCCGCTGCGCGACTGGGCCGAAGCCCTGCTGGATGAAAAACGCCTGCGCCGCGAGGGCTTCTTCCACCCCGCGCCCATTCGCCAATGCTGGCAAACGCATCTTTCCGGCCAAAGCAACCAACAAGCCGCGCTCTGGGCAGCGCTCATGTTTCAGGCATGGCTGGAAAACGGCCCATGAAAATCCTGCTTTTCGCCAACACAGACTGGTATCTGTACAACTTTCGCCTGCCGCTGGCCCAGGCCTTGCGCCAGGCCGGGCATACCGTCATCCTGCTTTCACCGCCCGGCGCGCACGCCGTAAAACTTCAACAGGCCGGTTTTCGCTGGCAGCCCTTCGACCTGCAGCGCAACCGCCTCAACCCACTGACCGAACTGCTCACATTCTGGCAATTAATTCACCTTTACCGCCAACTCCGCCCAGATGTTGCCCATCATTTCACCATCAAACCCGTGCTGTACGGCTCGCTGGCGGCGCGCTTCAGCGGCGCGCGCGTCATCAACGCCATCACCGGGCTGGGACACGTTTTCACCGGCAAAAACCAAGCACTGCGACAAACCGCCATCGGCCTGTACCGCCTGGCGCTCAAAAACACCACCGTCATTTTTCAAAATGAAGAAGACCGCGCCCTCTTCCTGCGCCTGCGCCTGACGAATTTTCCACAAACCCGGCTCATCCCCGGCTCGGGCATAGACCTGGCCCGCTTCGACCCGCTCCCGTTTCCGGCGGGCGATTCTCCGCTGGTGGTTTTGCCAGGCCGCCTGCTGAAGGCCAAGGGCGTAGCCGAATTTGTCGGCGCAGCGCAGCGCCTGCGCGGCAAACATCCACGCGCCCGTTTCGCGCTGGTGGGCGAAACCGACTTTCACAACCCCGATTCAATTTCCCCGGCGGCGCTGGACGCCTGGCAAAAAGACGGCGCCGTAGAAATTTGGGGCTGGCGCGAAAACATGCGTAATGTATATGCGCAAGCCAGCATCGTCTGCCTGCCATCCTACCGCGAAGGACTTTCGCGCACCCTGCTCGAAGCCGCCGCCTGCGCGCGCCCCATCGTCACCAGCGATGCGCCCGGCTGCCGCGAAATTGTGCGCCCCGGCGAAAGCGGCTTTCTGGCCCCAGTTGGCGATACCGCCGCCCTGGCCGCCGCGCTGGACGAATTGCTCAATCACCCGGAAAACTGGCAAAAATTCGGCCTGGCTGGCCGCCGCCGGGTGGCCGAAACCTTTTCGCTGGAAACGGTTTTGGCGCAAACGCTGAACGTATATGACGAAATGGAAAACGAGTGACCAGAAAACTGGTAAACTGACCCCCAAATTAACCACAGCCCAAAAGGAGATTTATGAACGAAAAACTCTTCGCCTCTGGCGAATCGCTGACTTTTGACGACGTGCTGGTCGTCCCCGCTTACAGCGAAATTCTGCCCTCCGAGGTGGATGTGCGCGCCCGCCTAACGCGCGAAATCAGTCTCAACATTCCCGTCCTGTCGGCGGCGATGGACACCGTCAGCGAGGCGCGGCTGGCAATTGCCCTGGCGCGCGAAGGCGGCATGGGCGTTTTGCACCGCAACATGTCGCCCGAAGCCCAGGCCGGAGAAGTGGACAAGGTCAAACGCTCACAGGCCGGGATGATTACCGACCCCGTCACTCTGCCGCCCGGCGCCAGCCTGCAGCAGGCCGATGAAATCATGGCGCGCTACCGCATTTCGGGCGTGCCAATTGTCGCAGCCGATGGCAGCCTGGCCGGAATTCTCACCAACCGCGACATTCGCTTCGTGGAGCAAAAAGATTATGGCCGCGCCGTCAGCGATTTTATGACTCCGCGTGAAAGGCTGGTGACCGCCCCGGTGGGCATTTCCAACGATGAAGCCAAAATTCTGCTGCAAAAACATCGCATCGAAAAGCTGCTGCTGGTCGACTCTGCCGGGCGGCTGAAGGGCCTGCTGACCGTCAAAGATATTATGAAAGAAATTGAAAACCCCAACGCCGCCAAAGATGAACGTGGCCGTCTGCGCGTGGGCGCGGCGGTTGGCGTAGGCGCCGACCTGGAAAGCCGCGTCGGGCCAATGGCCGACGCCGGGCTGGATGCAATTTTCATTGACACCGCGCACGGACATTCCAAAGGCGTGGTGGAGGCCATCCGCCGCATCAAGAAAAATTGGCCCAATTTGCCGGTCATCGCTGGCAACATCGTCACCGCCGAGGGCGCGCGCGACCTGATTGCCGCTGGAGCGGATGGAATCAAAATCGGCGTTGGGGCAGGCTCCATCTGCACCACGCGCATCGTTGCCGGGGCAGGTATGCCGCAGCTCAGCGCGGTCTATGCCTGCGTGCAGGAAGCCCACAAAACTGGCACGCCCGTCATCGCCGATGGCGGCATCAAATATTCCGGCGACATCGTCAAGGCTTTTGTGGCCGGGGCCGATACGGTTATGCTGGGTTCGCTGCTGGCCGGTCTGGAAGAATCGCCCGGCGATGTGGTTTTATATGAAGGCCGCCGCTTCAAAGAGTATCGCGGCATGGGCAGTTTGGGCGCCATGCAAGGCTACGGCAAAGATCGCTACGGCACCGGGCAAGGCAAGGGCGGCAAACTGGTGCCAGAGGGCATCGAGGGCCGCGTCCCCTACAAAGGCACGGTGCGCGATTTTATCTATCAATTGGTGGGCGGGCTGCGCTCTGGCATGGGCTACGCCGGCGCCAAAAACCTGGATGACTTGCGCACAAAAGCCCAACTGACAAAAATCACCAATGCCGGGCTCATCGAAAGTCACCCGCACGATGTCATCATCACCAAAGAAGCGCCCAATTACCAGGTGAATGGATAACGCAAAAGGCAAAAAAGGTTGGCGTAAGAACTGGCAAATATGGTAAACTCACAGCGATAACCCCCTGCATTGGAGAATTTTCGCATGAGCAAATCCCGCAGTCAACAAATGGTGGAACGCCTGCGCGCCATGCAAGCCTCGGCGCCCGATATTGAAGCATCCGCAGTCGTCTCGGTGGACGGCTTGATTATGGCTTCGGCCCTACAGCAAGGCGCCGAGGAAGACCGGGTTTCGGCCATGTCGGCGGCGATGCTCTCCCTGGGAGAACGCATCGCCAGCGAATTGGGCCGCGGCGGCCTCGAACAGGTTTACATCAAAGGCAACAATGGGTTCATCGTATTGATCGCCGTTGGAGACGAAGCCGTTTTAACCGCCCTGGCGCGCCAGGAAGGCAAACTCGGCCTGGTATTCCTCGAAATGCGCCGCGCCGCCGAGGCGCTCGTCAAACTGGTCGGATGAAACCAATCACCCGATACCGGCACAAGCCAAATTCCACGTCACCCTTGCGGGGAGGACGCCGTCCAACGGCCCTCCCCGTTTCTCTTGTATAAAAGAAAACACGAGGAAAAATGACCACCAAATACATCTTTTTTACCGGCGGCGTTGTCAGCTCGGTTGGCAAGGGCGTCACTGCCGCCGCCTTGGGGCGCACCCTCAAGGAGCGCGGCTTCAACGTCGCCGTACAAAAATTGGACCCCTACATCAACGTTGACCCCGGCACGATGAGCCCCTACCAGCACGGCGAGGTTTTTGTGCTGGATGACGGCGCAGAAACCGACCTCGACCTGGGACATTACGAGCGCTTCATTGACATCCGCGCCAGCCGCGTCAGCAACTTCACCACCGGCCAGGTCTACGCCGAAATCATCGCCAAAGAGCGGCGCGGCGACTACCTGGGCGGCACCATTCAAGTCATCCCCCACATTACCAACGAAATCAAACGCCGGGTGGCGCTGGTGGAAAAAACCACCGGAGCCGACATCGTACTGGTCGAAATCGGCGGCACAGTCGGCGACATTGAGTCGCAGCCTTTTTTGGAGGCGCTGCGCCAGCTGCGCACCGAAATTGGGCGCGAAAATGTACTCTTCGTCCACGTCACCTGGCTGCCCTACATCGGCGCCACCGGCGAGCTAAAAACCAAACCCACCCAGCACTCTGTCGCCGCCCTGCGCTCCATGGGCATTTCGCCCAACGTGATTATCGCCCGCTCCGACTACCCGGTGGACGCCGACCTGTGCGAAAAAATCGCCCTGTTTTGTGACGTGGATAAAACCGCCGTCATCCCCATGGTCACCTCGCGCTACCTGTATGAAATTCCCCTGCTGATTGAAAAAGCCGGAATGCCCGACCAGGTGCTGAAGCAATTGGGGCTAAGCGCCCGTCAAAAACCCGACTGGCGCGAGTGGGAAGCGCTGGTAGAAGAAGTCAAACGCCCCAAACCAGCCGTGACGGTGGCGCTGGTAGGAAAATATGTTGAATTGCACGACGCCTACATGTCGGTACGCGAAGCCCTCAAACACGCCGCGCTGGCCGCCGGAGTAGAAGTCGAAATCGAATGGATTCACTCCGCCGACCTGGAAAAAGACAAAGGCTGGGAACTGGTTCAAAAAGCCGATGCCATTCTCGTCCCTGGCGGGTTCGGCTCACGCGGCACTGAGGGGAAAATTCGGGCGGCGCACTACGCCCGCGAAAACAAAATTCCCTACCTGGGGCTGTGCCTGGGTATGCAATTAATGTGTGTCGAATTTGCGCGCCACGTTCTGGGCCACGAAGACGCCAACTCCAGCGAATTTGACCGCTCCACCAGCTACCCAGTCATTGACCTGATGACCGACCAGCGCTCCATCACCGACATGGGCGGCACCATGCGCCTGGGCCTCTACCCCTGCCTGCTCAAACCCGGCAGCAAAGCCGCCGCCGCCTACGCCGTCGAAAAAATAGACGAGCGACACCGCCACCGCTGGGAATTTAATAACGCCTACCGCGCCGAATTTGAAGAGGCCGGGATGGTTTTTTCGGGGCTGTCGCCCGATGGCAAACTGGTGGAAATTGCCGAAATCCAAGACCACCCGTACATGGTCGGCAGTCAATTCCACCCCGAATTTCTCTCGCGCCCCAACCGGCCCCACCCGCTTTTTGTGGGTCTCATGAAAGCAGCCAAAGAAAAAAAGGTAGGCCAGGCTTAAGCCTGGCCTTTTTCATCCCCATAAACGCCGCGCAGCTCCGGCGGCAAGTTGGCCGCCATGGTGAACATGACGCGGTCGGTCAACGCCAGCGGCAAATCGCCTTCAGCCGGGAAAATCGGCGGCGCGATGACCACCTCAACCCGCGTCCGATGGAAAGGCCGCTTAAACAGGTTTTGCACCCCGTCAATCGAAACCACCAGCAGCGGAACCTGCATCTCGATCGCAAGTTTGGCCGCCCCCGGACGCGCCACCGCCAACCCCCGGCCCCGGCTGCGAGTGCCCTCCGGGAACATGGCGACAATCTCCCCGCGGCGCAAAATGCTGCGGGCGTGCTCCAATGCCCACTCGTCACGCTCTCCGCGATAGACGGGAAAAGCCCCCAGCCGCCGGAAAAGCCAATGAATCGGCGCCAGCTGAAATAATTCCGCCTTGCCCATATAAAAAACCATACGCGGCAGCGCCAACTGCAGCGGAAAAACATCGAAGGTGACGAGATGGTTACACGCTACAACCGCCGCGCCCTGGGCCGGAAGATGTTCCATCCCGGTTACGCGCAAATCCATGACAAACAAACGAAATAAAACGCGAAAAAGCCAAACTGTAAATTTGTGCAGCCTGGTTTCATACAGCGGATAAAACAAGCGGGGACGGGTGTCGTTTTCGGGGAGTTCGAGGCGAGTAGAGGCCATAGGTGAATTGACTCGTGGAAAGATGCGAATAGGCTATAGCAAAAGAACACCCATCCATCCATTTCGTTTTGCGCGACCTTTGTTAGGTTAATTAACATTAAAAAAAAATAAATGTTAAAACTATTGACAAATATAGGCAAAGTGTTATCATAACGGCCATCAAAATAGCAGTTTTCCCCAGGATGGCGCTCGTGAGCCAATTTTTATGGCCTACACCAATACAGAATGTAAAAAATCTTAACAAACACGCCGTACTGGATTTGATTCGTTTCACGCCCGGCGGAATTTCGCGCGCCGAGTTGGCCCAGCGTATGGATTTGAGCCGCGCCGCCATGACCGCCATCGTCAACGACCTGCTGGAAGGCGCCATCATCCGCGAGACGGAAGCGCGCAATGGGCAAAGCGGCAGGCCGCCCATCATTTTGGAAGTTAACCCCGTTCGCGGCCAGGTCATCGGCATTGATATGGGCGCAACGCACCTTACCATCGCATTGGCAAATTTTGCCGCGCAAGTGCTGGATGAAATCGAAATTCCCTTCGACATCACCCAGGGGCCAGAACCCTGCCTGGCGCAGGCCGAAGCTCTGCTGACGGAACTGTTGGAAAAAAACAACCTGCGTCTCGAACATGTCATGGCGCTGGGCGTGGGTGTTCCCGGCCCAATCGTCAGCGAGGAGGGCATGGTTGTCGCCCCGCCCATCATGCCCGGCTGGGACGGCTATCCCATCCGCCAGCGGCTGCAATCGCATTGGAATATTCCGGTATCGCTCAACAACGATGCAGAATTGGGCGCACTCGGCGAATGGGCTTACGGCGCCGGACGGGGTGAAACCCACCTGGCCTACATTAAAGTTGGTTCGGGTGTCGGCGCGGGGCTGCTGCTAAACGGGCAAATTTATCAGGGCTCGACCGGCTCGGCGGGTGAAATTGGTCACCTGACGGTGGATGAAAACGGCCCGGCCTGCGACTGCGGCAACACTGGCTGCCTGGAAGCGGTGGCCGGCGGCAAGGCGATTGCCCGTCAGGGGCGGGAAGCCATCCAAAAGGGCCAGCGCACCCTGCTTTCGAGCATGGGGCCGGTTGAAGAATTGACCGCGCGCGATGTGGCCGCCGCCGCCCGGCGCGGCGACCTGGTCTCCCAGCAAATCATCACTCGCGCGGGCAGTTACCTCGGCATTGCCATCGCCGGCATGGTCAACCTGTTCAACCCGCGCATGGTGGTGGTTGGCGGCGGCGTTTCGCAGGCTGGCGATTTGCTGCTTCAGCCTATCCGCGATACCATTCAGCGCCGCTCGCTGCCAGGCGCGGCGAAAACGGTCAAAATCAATACAGCCGTTCTGCGCCGCCGCTCTTCGAGCATGGGCGCTGTCGTTCAGGCATTATCCAATGCGCTTCATCATTTTGCGGAAAAGAAAGGAGGTGAGGCTCTTCTGTAGGCTCGCCAAGTGCGATGTTCCAATAGAAACTGTTTCACCCCTTTTTTTAACCAAAACCGGGACATCCCGTGAGATGTCTCAATATTTTCACAAGGAGAAAGAGAAATGAAAAAGAACCTGCTCGCCGCAATCAGCCTGCTGCTGATTGCCACCTTCGCCCTGGCTGCCTGCGGCCCTGCCGCCGCCCCGGCGACGGAAGCCCCCGCCGCAACCGAAGCCCCCGTGGCGACGGAAGCCCCCGTAGTTGAACCCACCGTTGCCCCCGCTGCCGAACCGGTCGAAGTGACCTTCTGGCATGCTTACGGCACCGGCTCTGCGGAAGAAGCCGCCCTGACCAAGATTTTGGACCAGGCTGCCATTGACATGCCCCAGTACAAAATCAGTGTCTTGCAGGTGCCGTTCAACGACATCTACAACAAATACCGCACCGATGTTGCTGCTGGCGGCGGCCCAGACATGTTCATCGCCCCGAACGACTCGCTGGGTGACGATGCTCGCGCCGGCCTGATCGCCGACATCACCGACCTGGCCGCCGGCAAATTGGGCGACTACTCCCAGCTTTCTGTGGACGGCATGAGCGTGGATGGCAAGCTGTATGGCCTGCCCGAATCCCTCAAAGCGGTCGCCTTCTGGTACAACAAATCCATGCTGCCCGAAGCCCCCAAGACCACCGATGAACTCAAGGCCCTCATGGAAGGCGGCACCGCTGTCTCCCTGTCCTACGGCTGCTACCACCACTTTGGCTTCTTCAGCGCCTTCGGCGGCAGCATCTTCGACGAGAACTGGAAAGTCGTCGCCGACCAGGGCACTGGCGTCACCGATGCCATGACCTACCTCAACGACCTCTATCAGATTTCGGACAAGAACGGCTGGCCGAAGAATGATGGCGATGGTCTGGCTCCTTTCACCGAAGGCAAAGTTGCCGCCATCACCAATGGTAACTGGGCCATGGGCGACTACAAAAAAGCCCTCGGCGACAACCTGGCTGTGGCTCCGCTCCCCGCTGGCCCTGCCGGCCCCGCCACCCCCCTGCTCGGCGTGGATGGTTTCTACTTCAACCCGAACAGCGCCAACCAGGCCGCTGCTCTCGATGTTGCCCTCTACCTGAGCAACAAAGCCAACGCCACCATGATGATGAATGAAGCTGGTCACGTCCCCGCCAATACCACCGTCGAAGTGACCGACCCGCTCATCCAGGGTCTGCTGGATGGCTTCGCCAATGGCTACGTCCGCCCGCAGGTTCCGCAACTGGGCCTGTACTGGTCGAACTTCTGCAACACGGACGATGTCTTCAAGGGCGTCACCACGGCTGCTGACTGGGTCGCCGCCGGCACCGCCAACTCCAACAAGTAATCCCAAGCGCTAAAAAAGAAGGCGAACAGGAACCCCTGTTCGCCTTCTTCCTCTCTCAAACTTCTCACAAGGAGTTTTGCCATGGCTGTCTTGAGTGCAAGTGCTGGCGCAAGTAAACAAAAAAAAGCGTCGAATTTTAAACGGGCGGCTTTGCCCTATTTATACCTTGTACCGGCGTTTCTATTGATGGGGGTGATTGTTTTCTACCCTCTGGTCTATCAAATCATCATCTCGTTTACCAATTTTGAAACCAAACACCTGCTCAAGCAGCTGGCAGACCCCACCCTTAAATTTGTCGGGTTTAAAAACTACATTGACATTGTCACTGGCGCTCTACCCGTCCAGAATTTTGCCTTCCTTCGCGTGCTGGTCTACAATTTTTGGTGGGCCATCAGCAATGTTGCCGTTCACGTCCCGGCGGGTGTATTGATCGCCGTTTTGCTCAATACGCAGGGACTGTGGTTCAAACGCATTTACCGCGCCATGTACATTTTACCGGTAGTCGTCCCGCCGGTCGTCATCGCCGCCGTTTGGAAAAATATTTTTGACGAACAATACGGCGCGATGAATCAACTGCTGAACAGCCTCGCCCCACTGGTCGGCTACAAAGAACTAATCAGCATTGGCTGGCTGACGGATTACACCTTCCCCATTTCCTGGCTGCTGCCCACCGGGCCGCTGCCCCTGGCCTATTACGCCCTGATGATTGCCAACTTCTGGCTGGGCTGGCCGTTTATGACCATGGTCGCCACCGGCGCTTTGCAATCCATCCCCAAAGATTTGTACGAAGCCGCCTCGATCGACGGCGCATCCCCTCAGCAGCAATTTTGGAACATCACCGTTCCACTGCTGCGCCCGGCCATGATTCCTGCCGCCGTCTATGGCTTCACCATGTCCTTCAACCTGTTTGCCTTTGTCTACTTTATGACCGGCGGCGGCCCAGCCCGCACCACCGAAATTCTGGTCACCTTCGCCTATGACCTGGTGCGCAACCTGCGCCTGTTCGGCGTGGCCGCCGCTTTTGCCGTCATCGTCTTCTTCGTCGCGCTGGTTGTTTTCCTGGTCACCAACCGCATCACCCGCGCCACCGAATCATACGAGGGCTAAACCATGAATACCCAAAAGCAAAACCCCATCGTCCGCTTTTTCAACATGAACACCTCCGGCGAAGTCGGCGGGCGCAAACTTCCGCTTTGGCGCCAACTGCTGCTGCAGCTGCTGACCTTTTTCATTTTGGCAGAAGTGATGTTCCCCATCATGTACATCATCACTCTCTCCTTCAGTTCCAAAACCACCCGCCCCTCCAGCCTGCAGCTCTTCCCCACCGAAATCTCCTTCGGCGCCTACCAGCAAGTCGTTGACCACCCCACTGCCAACCCGGTTTCCTTCATCGAACTGCTGCGCAATAGTTTCCTGCTCTCCTTCGGCGTTGGATTTGTCGCCCTGCTGGTTGCCGTCACCGCCGCCTACGCCTTCTCACGCTTCAAATTCAAACTGCGCCAGGTGCTGATGGTGATGGTTTTCATTCCCCTGCTGATGCCCGCCATCGGCCTCGCCACCCCGCTCTACCTGTTGATGAATCAATTCCGCGTGGCAAACTGCGGCGGCGGGCAAATCGCTGTCGTCCCCTTCAGCAAATGCGAGCAGGGCAACGGAAAAATCATCTTCAACCTGCGCGATTCGCTGCTGGGTGTCGGCATCGCCATGGCAGCGGGCGCCCTACCCTTCGCCGTCTGGAATCTCAAAGGCTACCTCGACACCATTCCCAAAGAATTGGAAGAAGCCGCCGCTATTGACGGCGCTGACCCCAACCAAATTTTCTTTAAGATTGTGCTGCCCCTGGCCGTGCCACAATTGGCCGTCACCTTCTTCCTCGGCTTCATCGGCCACTGGCAAGAATTCGCCCTCTCCTGGCTCTTTCTGAGCAAGCCACAGGATTACACCCTCGCCATGACGCTCTACAATATGACCGGCCAATACGCCAACGCCATCCCCTGGAACCGCTTCTCGGCCTTCGCCATCATCGTCGCCCTGCCGGTTGCCATCATCTACATCGCCCTGCAAAAGTACATTGTCGGCGGCCTGACCACCGGCAGCGTCAAGGGCTAG
>JAVHNW010000256.1:0-2425 GCA_036169755.1 bacterium
GTGAATTTTCGCATCTCACCGCCAGTGATGCGGCGGAACTGGGGCGCAAAGCCGGGGTTAAGCAGTTGTTTCTCACCCATATTTCGCGCCGCTACCGCGAAAAAGAAATGGTTGCCGAAGCGCAATCCATCTTTCCCACAGCGCGGGTCGTGCGAGATTTCGATACGTTTATGATTAAGCGGGAAGGATAGCCAATGAACGACAAGACTTTTACGCTGGGCGTGCTTACTTCCGGCGGTGACGCGCCAGGCATGAACGCCTGCATCCGCGCCGTAGTGCGCACCGGCATCGCCAACAACTGCCGCGTGCTGGGCATCAGCAACGGCTACGACGGCCTGATTAACGGCGAATTCCGCGACCTGGGGCCGCGCGATGTGGGCGGCATTTTACAGCGCGGCGGAACAATTCTCCAGACGCGGCGCAGCGAATTGTTCCGCGAGGCGCGCGGGCAGCGCGAAGCCATCCGCCGCATGAATGAGGCCGGGATGGATGGGCTGGTCGTCATCGGCGGCGATGGTTCGCTCAACGGCGCCTACGCCCTGCACCAACAGGGCGTCAAAGTCATCGGCATTCCCGGCAGCATTGACAATGATATTTGGGGCACCAACATTTCGATTGGCGTAGACACGGCCATGAACACCATCATGGAATCAGTGGACAAACTGCGCGATACGGCCTCCTCGCACGGGCGGGCTTTTTTGGTCGAAACGATGGGGCGCGGCAACGGCTACCTGGCGGCAATGGCGGGAATCGTGTGCGGCGCAGAGGTGATTCTCATCCCCGAAGTGCAGGTGACGGTGGAAGAAGTGGCCGACGCGATTGAAGACGCCTACAAGCGCGGCAAAACCCATGCCATCATCATCAACGCCGAAGGCTCCGGCCATAAAACCGACGAACTGGCCCGGGCGCTGGACGATATGGACGTGGGATTTAAAACACGAGTCACCATTCTTGGCCACATTCAGCGCGGCGGGTCGCCCACCGCCTACGACCGCCTGCTCGCCTCGCGCATGGGGCTGAAGGCAGTCGAAGCCCTGCTGGAGGGAAGCAGCGGAATGATGACCGGCCTCAAGGGAAGCGGCGTGCAATACATTCCGCTGGAGGAAGTCATCAGCCACAAGCGCAGCGTCAACATGGAATATTACAACATGGCGCGCACACTGGCGCGGTAAAGTTTCGTCAACAAAAAAAAAGCAGGAGCGGTTTTTCCGCTCCTGCTTTTTTTTCAAATCCAGGTGGGTTCTTCGTACACGCCAAAGGCTTGCTTCATCACGCCAATCATTTCGCCCAGGGTGGCGTAGGCGCGGACGGCGTCTAAAATGAAGGGCATGGTATTTTCCGTTCCCAGGCAGGCGATTCGCAGCCGGTCGAGGGTCTGGCCAACGCGGCCCGCATCCCGCTCACGGCGCAGTCGCTCCAGGCGGGCGCTTTGTCGCTGGTAGCCCTGCGGGTCCATTTCGAGAATCGGTACGCGCAGCGGTTTTTCTTCCACGTAGGCGTTGACGCCCACAATGCGGCGCTCGCCGCTGTCAATTTCGCGCTGATAGCGGTAGGCCGCGTCCGAAATTTCGCTCTGGAAGAAGCCTTTGTCAATCGCCGGTAAAACGCCGCCCAGCGCCTCAATCCGCCGGAAGTAGTCGTAGGCCTGGGCTTCGATGCGGTCGGTTTGCGCTTCGACAAAAAAGGAGCCGCCCAGCGGGTCAATCGTGTTGGTGACGCCCGACTCTTCGGCGATGATTTGCTGGGTGCGCAGGGCAATCGTGACGGCTTCTTCCGAGGGCAGCGCCAGGGCTTCGTCCAGGCTGTTGGTGTGCAGGCTTTGCGTGCCGCCCAAAACCGCGGCCAGCGCCTGCAGCGCCACGCGCACCACGTTATTTTGCGGCTGCTGCGCCGTCAGCGAGACGCCCGCCGTTTGGGTGTGGAAACGCAGCAGCCAGGAGCGTGGGTTCTTCGCGCCAAAAGTTTCGCGCATTTCACGCGCCCAAATGCGCCGGGCGGCGCGATATTTGGCAATTTCTTCAAAAAAGTCGTTGTGGGCGTTGAAGAAAAAGGACAGGCGCGGGGCAAATTCGTCCACGTCCATGCCGCGGGCAATGCCCCAGCGCACATATTCCAGGCCGTCCGACAGGGTGAAGGCCAGTTCCTGCGCGGCGGTGGAACCTGCCTCGCGGATGTGGTAGCCGCTGATGGAAATGGAATTCCATTGTGGCACGCTTTGCGCGCCGAACTGCATCGTATCCACCACCAGGCGCATCGAAGGCTCTGGCGGGAAGATGTATTCTTTTTGGGCAATGAATTCTTTGAGAATGTCGTTTTGAGTCGTGCCGCGCAGTTGGTCGGGGCGCACGCCCTGTTTTTCGGCGGCGGCGATGTACATGGCCCAGATGATGGCCGCCGGGGAATTGATGGTCATGCTGGTGGAAAC
>JAVHNW010000257.1:0-2385 GCA_036169755.1 bacterium
CATCGTCAACGGCTTGTTCACGCTCGGCCTGGTCACCGGGCTGACAGTGGCGGAATTGACTGACGGCACCATCATCGCCAACCTGGGCTACGACAAAGTCATCCACCCCAACCCCGCCTTCCACGGCGACACCATCTACGCCGAAAGCGAAGTGCTGGAAAAACGCGACTCAAAATCACACCCCGAAGCCGGCATTGTGCGCCTCAAACACTGGGGCAAAAAACCCGATGGCACGGTAGTCGTGGAATTTGAGAGAACCGCGCTCTTTCTAAAAAACAATCGCAAACCCTAAAACGGAGGCCATCATGCGTTCCAGACGCGCTCTTTTGTACATGCCCGGCGATGATTGGAAAAAAATCACCAAATCCATCACTCTCGGCGTAGACAGCATCTGCATGGACATGGAAGACGGCACCGCCTTCAACCGCAAAGCCGAGGCCCGCGCCACCATCGCCAAAGCGCTGGATGAATTGAGTTTTGGCCGCAGCGAAAAGTTGGCGCGCATCAACAGCGTTGGCTCCGGCCTGGAAGAGGCAGACCTGGACGCGGTCATCCACCACCGGCCAGACGGCATCGTCCTGCCGAAATGCGAATCGCGCCAACAGCTGGAGTGGCTCAGCCAAAAAATTGAAAAAGCCGAATTGGAACACGGCTGGCCGCTGAACAGCATTCGCATTTTGGCGCTGGCCGAAACCGCCCTGGGAATTCTCAACCTGCCCGAAATTGTCCGCCACCCCCGGCTGGACGCCATTATCTTCGGCGGCGAAGATTTTGCCGCCAGCGTGGGCGCCACTCGCAGCATGGAAGCCTGGGAACTGTTCTACGCCCGCTCCGCCGTGGTGACCGCCTGCGCCGCCTATGATTTGCAGGCCATTGACATCGTCAACATCGAATTTCGCAACACCGATTTCGTTTTTGACGAGGCCATGTCTGGCGCGCGCATGGGATTTACCGGCAAACAAATCATCCACCCGGCGCAGGTTGAACCCGTTCAACAGGCCTTTACCCCCTCCGATGAAGCCATCGCCTACGCCCGGCGCGTTGTCGAAACATTTGAAGCCAATCAACGTGAGGGCAAAGGCGCCTACGCCCTGGACGGGAAAATGATTGACCTGCCCCTGGTCAAAAACGCTCAAAAAGTACTCGCCCGCGCCCACGCAGCCGGCCAGGCCTGAACAAAACGCGCGCGCCCCGCAAAATCCGGGGCGCGCGCTTTTTGAACTTCTGACCAATTATGCCTTGAGCGAAATCGTCACCTTACGGTTGGGGTCTTCGCCAATGCTTTCGCTGATGACTTCCGGCACTTCACGCAGTTCCAGGTGAATGATGCGCCGCTCCGCCGAAGACATGGGTTCCAAAACCTGGCGTTTTCCGGTCTGAACAGCCTGCTCGGCCATGCGGCGCGCCAACTGGCGCAGCTGCTTTTCGCGGCGGGCGCGATAGCCTTCCACGTCCACCGTCACCTGCACCCAGGTTTCGGCTTGCTTGCTGACAATCAGCCCCAAAATGTATTGCAGGGCGTTGAGGGTCTCGGCGCGGCGGCCAATCAACACCGAAAGATCATCGCCGCGCACATCCACCAGAATATTTTTCTCGCCCGAGGGGTCAGGGTCGCCATAGGCGGCAGAGACTCTGGCAGAGAGTTTCATGCGCTCGAGCAAGTCGTTGGCCGTTTGGACGGTGAAATCCAAAAGCGGGTCGGCGGGCGAGCGGACGGGCGGCAGTTCCACGCTGGAGGCGGGCGCTTCGGGCGAATCATCCGCTTTCAGCGTCAGACGAACTCGCGCCTGGCGGCCTCCCATGCCGAGGAAGCCGCGCGAGCCTTCGTCCAGGATTTCGACATTCACCATTTCTTGTGAGACACCCAATTGTTCGAGGCCGCTGGCAATGGCTTCTTCGGCAGTTGGGGCAATCACTTCCAGGTTTGTGCGTTCCATACTCCTCCTTAAGAGCGTTTGCCGGATTTCGCCTTGGTTTTGATTTCTGGTTTTGAGCCGCCAAACAGGTTTTTCAGGTTCACTTTGCCGAGCGCGGCGTATTGCAAAATGCCAATGACATTGCTGGTGATGAAATACACCGCCAGCCCAGAGGCAAAATTGAGCGAGAAGTAAAACAACATCAGCGGCATGGTAATGGCCATGGATTGGGTCATCTGCGCCGATTGATCATTGGGGTCGGCGGCGGGGGGCGTCGTCAGCTTGGTCTGAATATAGGTGGTGACGGCCACAATCAGGGCGAGGACGGGGATGCCCCAACCGGCAGGCAGGAAGGGCAAGATGACTCGTTCCGGCAGGCCCAAATCCATCCACAAGAATTTGCTCTGAATGGGAATCAGCGCCGAAAGGCTGGCCGCCGGGCTGATGGAGGCCAGCTGCGGGTAAATTC
>JAVHNW010000258.1:0-2376 GCA_036169755.1 bacterium
GGCTCTGATAATTGCCGCCCAATGGTTAAAACCGGGTTGAGGGAGGTCATCGGATCCTGGAAGATCATCGCGATCTGCGCGCCGCGCACATGGCGAATCTCTTCGTCCGACATCTGAAGCAAGTCCTGCCCGCGATAAAACGCTTTGCCCGCCACGACTTTACCGGGGGGCGAAGGAATCAGGCGCAGGACAGAAAGCATCGTGACACTTTTACCACAGCCGCTCTCGCCCACCACCCCCAGCGTTTCGCCTTCTTTCAGGCCAAAAGAAACGCCATTGACGGCATGAACGATGCCATCCGGGGTGCGGAATTGGGTTTCAAGCCCTTGGACATCAAGAAGCAAATCGGGCATCCGCGTTATCCTTTTTATATCGGTGTGTGCCTTCACTTATTGGGTTAAGTTGGGCTTAAGGATTATACCTGAATTAACCTTTCCGTCAATCACCCCGCGCAGCGGGATGATTTCAAGCAGGGCGAAAAACATTACATTTGTCACCAACATTCCCTGGTTGACAAGGAAACTCGTCAAAAGATACAATCGAAGCATCTTTTTTAGGAGGCAAAAAACCATGCTCAAAGAATTTCGTGATTTCGCCATGCGCGGCAACGTCATTGACCTGGCGGTGGGCGTCGTCATTGGCGGCGCGTTTGGCAAAATTGTGACCTCATTCGTCAATGATGTGCTGATGCCGCCCATTGGCCTGCTGCTGGGCAAAGTCAACTTCACCGATTTATATGTAGTGCTGAAGGGCGAAATTCCGGCGGGAACACCCTTGAGCGAGGCCAAAGCCATCACCGGGGCCATTACCTGGAACTATGGCGCTTTTCTCAGCACCATCATTGATTTCCTCATCATCACGTTTGCCGTCTTCCTGGTCATTCGAATCATGAACCGCATGAAGAAACAGGAAAACGCCGCCGCTCCAGCAGAACCAGCCAGCAAAACCTGCCCCTACTGCGCCACAGAAATTCCCGTGGCGGCCAAGCGCTGCCCGCATTGCACTTCACAATTGTAAGTTGATTTCTTTCGCAGGGGCGATGCAATGCATCGCCCCTGCTTTGTTATAATCACCCCATCATGGACTTTCTCGAAAAATTAAATCCTGCTCAAAAAAGCGCCGTCACCGCTGGTGACGGCCCTGTTCTGGTACTGGCCGGCCCCGGCTCTGGCAAAACCCGCGTATTGACGCAGCGCATCGCCTACCTGATTGGCTACGAGGGCGCCCGCCCCTATCAGATGCTGGCCGTCACCTTCACCAACAAAGCCGCGCGCGAGATGGAGCGCCGCGTGCAAGACCTGCTCGGCGAAGAAATGACGCGCGGCCTGCTGCTGGGAACTTTCCACGCCACCTGCGCCCGCATTTTACGCCGCGAAGCCGACCGCCTGCCCGTCTCAGATGGCTTCGTCATCTTCGACAGCGATGACCAACTATCCGTGGTGAAATCGGCCCTCAAGGAGTTAAATCTCAGCGATAAACTCTACCGGCCCCTGGTCGTCCACGCCGCCATCAGCCACGCCAAAAACGAACTGATTGAGCCCAAAAACTTCCCGGTCGTCACCTACCGCGATGAAGCCGTCAAGCGCATTTACGAGCGCTACCAGCAGCTGCTGCAAGCATCCAACGGCGTGGATTTTGACGACCTGCTTTTGATGACCACCAAATTGATGCAGGAAAACCCCGACCTGCGCGAGAAATATGCCAGCCGCTTTCACAACGTCTTGGTGGATGAATTTCAAGACACCAACATCGCGCAGTACACCCTGCTCAAACTGCTCAGTTCCACCCACAACAATATTTTCGTTGTCGGCGACCCCGACCAGAGCGTATACGCCTGGCGCGGCGCAGATTATCGCAATGTCAAACGCTTTGAACAGGATTTTCCCGGCGCCCAGGTCATTTTGCTGGAACAAAATTACCGCTCGCGCCAACTCATTCTCGATACAGCCATGGCGGTAATTGACAAGGCCCACAACCGGCGCAAAAAAGAACTCTTCACCGAGCGCGGACAGGGCGAAAAAGCCATTTTCTACGAATCCGCCGATGATTACGGCGAAGCCAGTTTTGTGGTGGACACCATCGCCAACCTGGTTGCCACCAAACAGGCGCAGCCCGGCGACTGCGCGGTGATGTACCGCACCAACGCCCAAAGCCGTCTGCTGGAAGAAGCCTTTTTGGCAGCGCGCCTGCCCTACCGGCTGGTCGGCGCCCAACGCTTCTATGGCCGCCGCGAAGTGAAAGATATGATTGCCTTCCTGCGCCTGGCGCAAAACCCGGCAGATGAAATTTCGCTCGACCGTGTCATCAACGTACCACCGCGCGGCATTGGCGATAAAACCATCCTGGCGCTGCACGAGGCCGGACGCGCCGCCCAAA
>JAVHNW010000259.1:0-12065 GCA_036169755.1 bacterium
CTCATTACCACGACCAGAACCGTAGTCAGCTAAGTCAGTTTAGTATGATTTTGGGGCTGGCCGGGTTGACCATGGCGTTCATCGGCGGAGGAAAATTGATTTGGGACGTGCTGCAAGGAGCGGAAATGACCGGCCTGCCAGAAAAGGCATCTCTATTGGCCGTAACCTTTCTTTTCGGTTGGGCGGCCTGCCTGGTCAGCATTCGCGCACAGAACAACTTGGCCCTGCCATATATTTTGCGCGGCTATTCGCTGGTTGTGGTGGCCTGGATTTTATTGATTTACTTCCGTATCGTCTACAAAATTTTTGATGGAAGCTACGACCCGCTCAAACACCTGTCGCGCTATTCCAGCCTGCTGACAGTGGGGTTTATCATCCTGGTTGCGCTTGGCCTGCTATTGGAACAATACGACATGCGCCCACTTTCTTATCCACTGCTTGCAGGCGCAGCTTTTCACCTTTTCATCGTGATCATCTACTATTTTTTCATGGTGGGGAGCAAGCCGGAAAATATTCGCGGGCATCTTTTTTTCTTTGTGTTCATTTTGGTGATTGCCCTGCTAATGCTGTTGCATTTGGGAATCTTGAACCCGGCGCGGCAGTTTATTGATATTCTCTTCGCGCGCGACAAAAAATCGCTGCACCTGGATTAGTTCAGGCGCGAATCATCGTCAGGAGCATTTTGAACGCGGCGGGGGCTTTCAGCGCGTGTGGCCGGTTGGCGGGCAAAATAATCGCCTGCCCGGCCTGCAGTTGATGCAGTTCGCCCTCAATAAAAACGTCAGCGCGGCCTTCCAGCAGCTGCGCCAGCGCATCAAACGGGGCGGTGTGTTCGCTCAGCCCCTGCCCGGCGTCAAAGGCGAACAGGGTCACATTTCCGGCTTCGGCCTTCATAATTTGGCGGCTGACAACGCTGCCTTCCTGGTAGGCAATCAGGCTGACAAAATTCAAAATGGGGGATTGGCTCATGGGGGATTCTCCTTTGGAGAAGAAACTTTACCAGAAACAAGCCGAAATTTCCAGCCGCACCTGACCAATGCGCCCAAAATTGCCTCTTGACTTTTTTAGAATTAATGTTCTATAATGCAATAAATTAGAACGTCCATTCTAAAAGGAGACTCTCATGAATAACGCGCTTCGTTCCAGGGTTCTGGATATCAACTTCTCCCGCCTGTGGAGTGGCCTGATTGACCAGCGCGCCCGCGCCTTCGGCTTCATGATTTTGGGCGCCCTGCTGGCCTTTGAAATTTTCAACTTCAGCACCACCGAGTTCGCCCTGAACGACGTCCTCGGCAACCTGAAATTTGCCGGGATGCAGTGGGCCACCATCCTCTCCATCGCCTTCTGCGGCATAGACTTTGCCGGAATCGCGCGCATCTTCACCCCCGAACAGGGCGCCGATGAGCCCGCCGAAGTCTGGTACCTCTTCGGCGCCTGGATTTTGGCCGCCGCCATGAATGCCACCCTCACCTGGTGGGGCGTCTCCGTTGCCATCATCAGCCACAGCAGCCAGGGCGCCGCCGTTGTCGGCGGAGACACCCTGCAAAAGGTCGTGCCCGTTTTTGTGGCGATCATGGTCTGGGTCATCCGCATTTTGATTATCGGGACCTTCTCGGTGGCCGGAGATCATCTCTTCAACCTGAACACGAATCGTCCGCGCCGGACGAATACCCCCGCCACGCCTCAGCCTGTCTCACGCGATACTGGCTTTCGCCGCCCCGAATACGCCAACGGCTACCGCGCCAGCAGCATTCCGGCCCGCCCGCAAACCGCCGCTTCGGCGCGCGCCACGCTATCCCCCAATGGGGCGCTGACGCCCGCCTCGCAGCTGCGCCCGCCCGCCCCGCGCCCGGTCTCCCGCCCCGAACCGGTCTACCCCTCCCGCGCCGAGCCGACCTATCATCCGCTCTCTGCCGCGCGCGAATCATACGATGAATAAAGCTGCCGCAAAAAATTCTCTGGCGAACCCGTAAATAAATGAACCCATGAACTCTGCGCGCTACGAGTCTTCTCACCCAAAAAAACGCAGACAGGCTGCCCGGCAAACACAGGGCGGCCTGTCTGGCTTTTTCCTGCCGCCGCTGGTGGCGCTGATGTTCGGCCTCCTGCTCGCGTTTTGGGCGGGGGGCCTTTCTAACTCGCCCGCCGAGCCGCCGCCAGCCGCCAGCGGGCAAATTGCGCCGCTCTTCACGCCCGAAGTTCAATTTTGGAGCGCCGACCTGGCGCGCTGGGCCGCTGAACAGGGCCTGGACGCCAACCTGGCCGCAACCGTGATGCAAATCGAATCGTGCGGGCATCCCGAAATTCGTTCCAGCGCCGGGGCAGGCGGGCTGTTTCAGGTGATGCCCTTTCATTTCTCCGCCGGAGAGGCAATGACCAACCCCGACACCAACGCCCTGCGCGGGTTGAATTATCTGCGCCGCGCGCTGGAACAGTCAGCGGGCGACCCGCGCCTGGCCTTCGCCGGCTACAACGGCGGAATCGGCGTCATCCACCAGGCAGAAGCGTTTTGGCCCGCGGAAACCGCGCGCTACGCCTACTGGGCCAGCGGCATCTACGCGGACGCGCGCCAGAACCTGGCCCAGAGTGCCAGGCTGGCCGAGTGGCTGGAGGCCGGGGGCGCGAGCCTGTGCCAAAAAGCGCGTCTGCGCCTGGGGCTGGGTCAGTGAGTTATAATTGTCTGACAATTATCTGCTCTTTCCAGGAGGTTTTCCATGACCCGCATTGACCTGACCCTGCACCCTGAACGCCGCAAACGCGCCATTCAACGCGCCCGCGAGCGCAATATTATTATTCCCACCTACGCGCAAATGAAAGACCCGGCCAAGATTCCCGAAAAAATCAAACAGGAATTGGCCGGGATTGGTTTGTGGGATTTGCATCCGCGCAATTTATTCCGCATCAATTGGCACAACTCGCCCCAGGCCAGCGGCGGCGCTTTCGGCGGGGTGAATTTCGTGGAACTGCCTCCGGCGCTGACGGGAGTCCCGGCGCGGATTATCGCCCTGGTGGGCAAATGGTTTCCAACCGGCGCGCACAAAGTCGGGGCGGCGTTTTCCTGCCTGGTGCCGCGCCTCGTCACCGGTCAATTCGACCCGACCAGCCAGAAGGCGGTTTGGCCCTCCACCGGTAATTATTGCCGGGGCGGAGCCTACGATTCGGCGCTGCTGGCCTGCGCTTCGATTGCCATTTTGCCCGAAGGCATGAGCCGTGAGCGTTTTGAATGGCTGGCAAAGGTGGCCGGGGAAACCATCAAAACCCCGGGGTCAGAATCCAACGTGAAGGAAATTTTTGACAAATGCAATGAACTGCGCCATTCCGGCCAGGATTTGATGATTTTTGACCAGTTTCAGGAATTTGGCAATTATCTGTGGCATTATGAAGTCACCGGCCACGCCATGGAAGAAGTGCTGCGGCAGGTGATGCGCCCCGGCGACAGTTTCCGCGGGTTTACCAGCGCCACCGGCTCGGCGGGGACAATTGCCAGCGGCGACTATTTGAAGCAGCTCTTCCCCACCAGCAAAATTGCGGCCAGCGAGGCGCTGCAATGCCCCACCCTGCTGGAAAATGGTTTCGGCTCACACCGCATCGAGGGCATCGGCGACAAACATGTCCCCTGGATTCACAACACGAAAAACACCGATCTGGTGGTGGCAATTGACGATAACGCCGTGGTCAACCTGGCGCGGCTTTTTAATGAGGAAGATGGCCGCGCTTTTCTCGCCGAGCGCGGCGTGGACGACCAGACTCTCGCCAACCTGGGGCTGCTCGGCTTTTCGGGCATTTCCAACGTGCTGACGGCCATCAAAATGGCGAAATATTATGAAATGGGCGAAAACGACATTGTGCTGACGGTGCTGACTGATTCGATGGATTTGTACCAAAGTCGCATCCACGAAATGCGCGCCGAAATGGGCGCTTACGGCCCGCGCGAGGCCGCCGCCGATTACGCCCGCTGGCTGCTGGGACAATCCACCGACAATTTACTTGAACTGCGCTACCCCGACCGCCGCCGCATCCACAACCTGAAGTATTACACCTGGGTGGAGCAGCAAGGCAAAACCTACGAAGAAATTCAGGCCATGTGGTACGCGCCGGAATACTGGAGCAACATTCAAAAACAGGCCGCCGAAATTGACGAACTCATTATCGAATTTAACCGGGAAGTTGGCCTGGTGTAAAGATCAACCATCAAGAGAAAACCAGTCGGAGTAGAATTCACCTGTTTTCTTTATCCTCTCTCACCGCATTGGGCTGATTCGGTGGTTGCCATGACTTTCGTCTATTCCATTTACACCCTGCCGCTGCTGATTGCCGCCTTCGTCTCGCTGGCGGTGGCGCTTTACGCCTGGTCGCGGCGCAGCACGCCCAGCGCCATCGCGTTGGCGCTGATGGCGCTTTCCATCGCCGAATGGTCGTTTGGCTATGCGCTAGAAATTGCCGGAGTCGCTCCAGCCACCAAAATCCTGTGGGGAAAAATCCAATACATTGGCATCGCCACTGCCCCACTTTTTTGGTTAATTTTTGCCTTTAATCACGCGCACCAGGGTCAGCGGCTCAACCATCAGCGCATGATGCTGCTGGCGCTGATTCCAACGCTGACGATTTTATTGGCTTTCACCACCGAGTGGCATGGCTGGCTGTGGAGCAAAATCGCCGTTTCACAAAACGGCAGTTTTTCGGCGCTGAAAGTCAGCTACGGTCTCTGGTTTTGGATTCACTTCGCCTACTCCTACCTGCTGCTGGCCGCGGGCGCATGGATTATTTTGCGCAGCATTGGAAAAATGCAGGGGCTTTACCGCGGCCAGGCGGCGGCGTTGATTGTGGCGGTAATTTCGCCCTGGGCCGCCAACGCGCTCTACCTTTCAGGCCACAGCCCGATCCCCTTCCTGGACATCACCCCCTTCGCCTTTACGCTGACTGTGGCCGGGCTGGCCTGGGGCATCTTCGGCTTCCGGCTGGTGGATATTTCACCGATTGCGCGCAGCCAGGTGGTGGACGCGATGCATGACGGCATGATTGTGCTGGATATGCGCGGGCGGGTGGTGGACATAAATAAAGCCGCCGGATTAATTATCGGCCTGCCCGCCGCCCAGGCGATTGGGAAACCGGCGGATGAAATTCTCGCGCCCTGGCCCGATATTTTGACGCGCTTCCGGGCGGCGGCAGACACCGTGGCCGAAGTCGCCATCGGGCAAGGCGCCGCCCAGCGCATCTACCAGGTGCGAGTCGAAACTCTGTACGACCAGCAACAGACTCCCATCGGACGCGTCATCACCGGACGCCCGCTGCAGGAAACGCTCCCGGCGCCGCGCTTTGCCGCCCACGATGCCCCCACTCAGCCAGCGACCCCCGCCGACAGCGCCAATGAAAAATCCGGCGGCTGGCTGGCAAAAATTTTCAAATTTTTCCTGCCGCCGCTCCAGACAACTTTAAAAACGCCGGAAGGCGTCAACCCGCTCTGGTTTCAGGCGCTGGAACGCGCTTTTACCGCCATGCTGCGTCTGGCCGCAACCGCCGGAACGCTGGGACTGCTTTTCACCTTTCCCTACCTGAAGTTTTCGCAGGTGACGCTGATTTATGCGGTTGTCATTCTGTTCATTTGGTGGGCCGGTTTGATGCGCGGCGCATCCTTTGCCCTGCGCCGCAACGCCATGCCGCTCCTGGTCTACGCGCTGGCGCTGGTCGAAATTCTAAACTACGGCTACTCGGTGGAGGGGTTTACCTTTCTGATGGCCTTTGTGGTGGTTTCTGTTTTATTGCGCGACTGGCTCGGCGGAGTACTGGCCTTTGCCATATCTCTGCTAACCTTGGGGCTTTTCGGCTGGCAAATCAGCGCGGGAAATTATTTTCCGCCCTCGCTTTTGGACGAGAGTTTTGTCTCCCCGCGCAACTTGCAATCCGCCATCACCAGTATTATGACCTTTTCCGCTGTCAGCCTGGCGTTAATTATGGCCGTTGTCAGCCTGCTGCGCAGCGTCAATTCGGCCTGGCAAAAGGAAATTCAGACACTCAATCTGCTGCAGCAAGAACGTGACCTGCTCGAACAGCGCGTCACCGAACGCACCAGCGCACTGGCCGAAGCGCGCGACAGCGCCGAAAAAGCCAGCGATGAATTGCGAAAATATTTTCTCGCCATTGAGCAAAGCGGCAGTTCAATTGTCATCACCGACCGGGAAGGCAGCATCGAATATGCCAACCCGCATTTTGAAATCTCTACCGGCTACACGCGCCAGGAGGCGCTGGGGCAAAATCCGCGCCTGCTCAAATCGGGCAGGCAAACACGTCAGTTTTATGTGGACCTGTGGAACACCATCAGCGCCGGGAACATTTGGCAGGGTGAATTTAACAACCGGCGCAAAGATGGCTCGCTCTACTGGGAGGCCGCCACCATCGCCCCGGTCAAAAGCCCGGAGGGCGCCATCACCCATTACATCGCCATCAAGGATGACATCAGCGCCGAAAAGCAGCTGCGCGAAGATTTGCAGCGTCAAAACGAGGCGCTGCAAACCAGCCAGCAGGAACAGGCAGCGCTGGCCAGCCTGCTCCAAATTGGGCAGGAAACAGGCTCGCTGACAGAAATCCTGCCGCGCCTGCTGGATGCTGTTCTCGCCATCCGCTGGCTGGGGATCGAGGCCAAAGGCGGCATTTTCCTGGCGGAGGCGGCAGACGGGCCGCTGACTCTGAGCGTCCAGCGCGGCCTTGCGCCCCAAATTCAGGGGCTGTGCCGCCAAATTGCCTTTGGACAATGCCTGTGCGGACGCGCCGCCGCCCGCCGCGAGATTCTCTTTACGAGTCATGTTGACCATCAGCATGAAATTTCCTACGAGGGCATGTCGGATCACGGGCATTACAACGTGCCTCTGGTGGCCGAAAACACGACCCTGGGCGTGCTGGTTTTGTACCTGCCCGCCGGGTATCAACAAAAAGCGAGCGACCTGACCTTCCTGCAGGCCGCCGCCAACACCCTCGTCAGCATTTTACAAAACAAACACGCCGCGGCGCGCTTGCAGGAAAGCGAAGTGCGTTTCCGTCAGATTGTCGAAAACGCCAGCGACTTGATTTATCGCACCGACAACCAGGGGCGCTTCACCTACGCCAACCCAACCGCCCTGCACGCCCTGGGCTTTGAACGTGAAGACGAAGTGCTGGGCCGTCACTTTTTGGAACTGGCCCTGCCCGAAGCCCGTCACAACCTGAAGCGCTTCTACGACCGCCAATTTGTCGCCGGGGAAACCACCACCTACTACGAATTTCCCGCGCTCTCCGCTGAGGGCCAACTGGTTTGGATTGGTCAGAACGTGCGCATGGTGGAAGAAAATGGAAAAGTCATCGGATTTCAGGCCGTTGCCCGCGATATTACCGCCCTCAAGCAGGCGCGCGATTCATTGGCGCTCTCGCGCGACCAGGCGCTGGAAGCCAGCCGTTTCAAAAGCCAACTGCTGGCAAAAATCAGCCATGAACTGCGCACACCGCTGGCAGGCGTCATCGGCTACGCCGAATTAATGGAGCAGGAAGCCTTTGGCGCGCTTAACCCGGAGCAGCGTGACGCTTCGGCCAACATCGTCACCAGCGCCAACTACCTCAACGCCATGATTGGTGAGCTGCTCGACCAGGCGCAAATCGAATCGCAAACCCTGCAGCTGCGCCGCGCGCCCTTCTCGCCCGCCGATTTGCTGGCGCAGGTGGACGGCATTTTGCGCCCGCTGACCAAACGCAAAGCGCTGACCCTGACCTGTTCGCTCGCGCCCGAACTTCCCGCCACGCTGATGGGTGACGCGCAGCGCCTGCAGCAGCTGCTGATTAACCTGGGCGGCAACGCCGTAAAATTCACCTCCAGCGGCGAAATTCAGATTGCGCTTTCGCGCGCCGGAAGCGCCCTTTGGGCAATTCGCGTCAGCGACAGCGGCGCGGGCATCCCCAAAGAAGCCCAAGACTACATCTTCGAGCCCTTCCGCCAGGTGGATAATGCCATCACCCGCAACAATCGCGGCACCGGGCTGGGGCTATCCATCACCAAACAAATTGTCGAAATGATGGGCGGCGAAATTCACGTGGAAAGCGAAGTAGGCCACGGCAGCACCTTCACCATCATTCTGCCTCTGGAAGAAAAGGAAAACAAATCATGACACCCCCATTCGCGCTCATCATCGAAGACGACCCCATGCTGGGAAAAGTCTACCTGACCGCCCTCAGAACCATCGGTTTTGAAGCCGCCCTCGACCCGGATGGCGACCTGTATGCGGCAGTGCTGGCAAAACGCCTGCCCGACATCATCTTCCTCGACCTGCACCTGCCCTACGCCTCCGGCGCAGAAATTCTGGCCGCCATCCGCGCCAACGAAGCCTGGCAAGCCATCCCGGTGGTGGTCATGACTGCCGACATCATCACCGCCAAGCAAATGGAAGGGCGCGCCGAGAAAGTGCTCATCAAACCCGTCAGCGTGATGCGTATTCAGGAAATCGCCTCACAATTGACCGGGGCCAAACAACCCTAAAGCGCCATGCTCAAGCCCACCTCGCTCGTCCTGGTTTGCCTGCTGCCCACGCCGCGCGACCTGGAGATTGCGCGACTGCTGGGCTGGTACCGCATCCCCTTCAAATCCGCGCCGAAGGTGGTGGCGGTGGACGCCCTGGCGTTTTACCAACCCGTCAGTTTTGGTGAAGCGGGCGCACAAATCCAATTTGCCGCGCCCGTCACCGGCCACGAACTGACCACCCGCGCCGAGCTGCTGCGGGACGAACCCGACCATCCGCGCGCGCGCGAGGAATATTTCAAAATTCAATTGGGGGCGCTCGAAAAACTCCCGCGGCCCATCCAGGCCGATAAGTGGCGCCGCATCACCTTTTTTTACACCACCGGCGAATACCTGGCGAAAGCCAAAACCATCAGCGATCTGGTGGTGGCTTCCGATGAGCGGCAGATTCTCTGGCAGTCGCTGCGCGAGCGCGCCGAAAACGAAGCGCTTTACCAAACCAGCCTGCCCCCCACCGAGCTGCCGCCCGAAGTTTTATTGGCCCTGCTGGGACTTCAGGACGCGCCGGGAATTTATTCCGCGCGCAGGCAGCCATGACCATTCCCATGGAAGTCGCGCTGGCTGTCATCCTACTGCCGCTCAGCCTGGTGACGCTGGGACGCTGGCGGGTGGATGTGGCCGCGCTGTTTATGATGTCGGCCCTGGGATTGGCGCAATTTTTTGGGCTGGGCATTCTCGGCCAGCCCGGCTCTCCCGCCGATGCCATTTTAGCCATTTCCGGTTTCAGCCAGCCGGTCATCATCACCCTGATTGGGCTATTCATCCTGACCCAAACACTGACCGCCAACGGCATGATGCAGTGGGTGGGGCTACAACTCACGCGCCTGGGGGCTGGCTCGGAACGGCGCCTGCTTTTTTTGTTTGTGCTGGCCTCTATCCTGCTTTCACTGCTGATGAACAATGTCGCCGTGGGCGCGCTGCTCCTGCCGAGCGCCATGCAGGTCGCCCGCCGCGCCAATCTGCGCCCCGGGAAGCTGCTCATCCCCATCGCCTTCGGCACCGCCCTGGGCGGCATGGCGACCTACTTCACCACTTCCAACATCGTCTTAAGCAACCTGCTCCTGCGTACCTCGCCGCCCCAAAGCGGGCTTGGCTTTCAAGATTTCTTCCCGGTCGGCAGCCTGATTGCGCTGACCGGCCTCCTGTACATCGTACTTTTGGGGCCGCGCCTGCTCCCCGCGCGTGAGCCCGGCCCAGAACAAAGCCTGGCCCGCCGCGCCAGCGCCGAATTGGAGGAGTTTTACGCCATCGGCGAGCGCCTGTGGGAGGGGCGCATTTTGCCCGCCTCGCCGCTGGCCGGGCAAACCCTCAAAAGCAGCCGCATCGGTGAACTGCTGGGGCTGGCGGTGGTCGCCATTTGGCGCAAAAAACAGGCCATCTTCGCGCCCGAAGCCGCCGAAAGCCTGCAGCCAGAAGATATTCTGCTGGTGGTCGGCAATCAACAGCGGATTCAACAATTGGCCCAATGGGGAATCGAAATTGGGCGCGGCGAAAAAGCCAACAGCCTGAGTCGCTTCGATGTCCGCCTGGTGGAACTCATCCTCGCGCCGCATTCCGCCTACGAGGGCAAGACCATCCAGACCATGAATTTTCGGCGTAAGTACGGTTTTACCGCAGTCGCCCTGCTGCGGCGCGGACGCAGTTACCGCACGGATGTCGGCTCGACCCCGCTCGAACCCGGCGACTCGCTGCTGATGATTGGCCCGCCCGAACGCCTGCGCGACCTGCGCATCAACCCCGACCTCATCACGCTCGAACCAGAGCCCCCCGCCCGGGCAGTTCCGCGCAAACGCGCCATCTTCAGCGCCCTGCTGCTGCTTGGCGCGGTGGCCGCCTCGCTGGCGGGGCTGCCCGCCTACCTGGCCGTTCTTTCGGCGGCCCTGCTGGCCCCGGCGCTGGGGCTTTTACCGATGCAGGAAGCCTACCGCGCCATCGAATGGCAGATTATTTTCTTTGTGGCTGGCATGTACGCCGCCAGCCTGGCGATGGTCAACACCGGGTTGGCCGGGCTGATTGCCCAGAGCGCCATCAGCGGGCTCAAAGACAGCGGCGCGCTGGGGCTGGCGGGCGCGGCCTTTTTGCTTTCGGCGGGGCTGGCGCAGTTGATGGGCAGCCAGGCCACCGCCTTTGTCATCGGGCCGATTGCCATCAGCGCCGCCATTCATCTCGGCGCAAACCCCCAGGCCATTGCGTTGGCCGCCGCTGTGGGCTGCTCGGCCACTTTTCTGACACCCACCTCGCACCCGGTCAATCTGATTATGATGAACCCCGGCAATTATCGCTTTGGCGACTTCGCGCGCATCGGCCTGGGGCTGATGCTGCTCACCTTCCTGGCCCTGCTGGCTGGGCTGAAACTTTTTTGGAATTTATAGGAGTGAACCATGCTCATCAAAAACGCCACCCTGATTACCGCGCGCGAAACTTTTCAGGCCGACCTGCGCCTGCGGGGCGAACACATCGCCGCCATCGCCCAGGGTCTGACGCCCGACCCCGGCGAAGAGACGCTGGAGGCCGCTGGCAAATTCATCACCCCCGGCGGCGTGGACCCGCACACCCACTTCGACCTGCCCATGTTCGGCACCGTCAGTTCCGATGACCACTACAGCGGCCACAAGGCCGCCGCCTTTGGCGGCACAACCACCGTGATGGATTTTGTTCCCCTGGAGCCGCAGGGTTTTACCCATTCGGTCAATATATGGCGCGAAAAAACCAAAAAAGCCGCTGTAGACTACGCCTTCCACCTCAATCTCACCCGCTGGGATGAAAGCCTCGCCGCCGAATTACCCGCGCTGATGAAAATGGGCATCAGCACTCTGAAAGTTTTCACCGCCTACAATGGCCGCCTGCGCCTGTCGGATGGCGAAATCTTCCAGGCGCTGCGCCGCGCCGGAGACCTGGGCATGCTGCTGATGGCGCACTGCGAAAACGGCGATATCATCGAAACCCTGATCGCCGAGGCGCTCGCCGCCGGTCACACCCGCCCCGAATGGCATGCCCGCACCCGTCCGGCCTGGGGCGCAGTTGAGGCAACTTTTCGGCTGGCAGCCATGGCCGCGCAAACCCATGCCCCGGTCTACATCGTTCACATGAACGCCGCTGGCGAAGCCGACCTGCTGACGTACGCCCGTCAGCACGGAGCGCCGGTCATGGGCGAAACCTGCCCGCAGTACCTTTTCTTCAGCGAGGAAAACCTGAAACGCGCAGACGGCGCCAGGTGGGTTTGCTCACCGCCGCTGCGCTCGGCGCAAGACAACGCCCGTTTATGGCAGGCGCTCGCCAGCGGCGAAATCCAAACCATCGGCAGCGACCACTGCCCCTTCTTCTTCGATGGAACCAGGCCGATTCTTTACGAGGGGCAAAAAATCGCCATTCCCGGCAAAGAACTCGGCGCGGATGATTTCACCAAAATCCCCAATGGCCTGCCGGGCGTGGGCGACCGCCTGCCCGTGCTGTGGACCTATGGCGTGCGCGCCGGAAAAATCAGCGCAAATAAATTAAGACATGCCAGCACTATCCATAATTTCTTGAA
>JAVHNW010000260.1:0-2367 GCA_036169755.1 bacterium
CGCTATTCTATGCGTGTTGCGGCCTTGCGTCAAGGTGGAAAACAAGGAGTTTAGGCTTTTTCGGGCCTTTTTTTACTTTTCCATTTGCAGCGCCTGATGGAACTCTGCCGCAAACTGGCTCGCTGCCTGAACGGGATTCGCGCTCGCGCCGATGGTTTTGACGCAGGCCGAGCCAACGATGACTCCATCCGCCAGGGCGCCGACCTGACGGGCTTGTTCGGGCGTGCTGATGCCGAAGCCGACACAGATGGGCGCGGAACTGTGCGCGCGGGCACGGGCAACTAATTTGCCCAGCCCCGCCGAGAGCGCGGCGCGTTCTCCCGTCACGCCCGCCACCGAAACCAGGTAGATAAATCCGCGCGCGCTGCGGGCGATGGTTTCCATGCGCTCAGTGGGCGTGGTGGGGGCGAGCATTGAAATCAGCGGCAGGTCGCCCGTCAGCGCGGTAAATTCATCGGATTCTTCGGGCGGCAGGTCGGGGATGATGAAACCGTCTGCGCCGCAGTCGCTGGCGGCGCGGATGAATTCTTTCAGCCCGTAGGCGAGAATCGGGTTGTAGTAGCCCATCAGAATCAGGGGAATGTCCACGCCGCGTTGGCGCAGTTCTTTCAGCGCGGCGAGCGACTTGTTGACGGTGATTCCTTTTTCCAGCGCGATTTGCGTGGCGTGTTGGATGACGGGACCATCCGCCAGCGGGTCGGAAAAAGAGATGCCAACTTCGATTAAATCCGCGCCATTTTTGGCAAGCGCTTCGATGACGTTGATGGACGTTTCCAAATCGGGGTAGCCCAGCGGGAAGTAGGGCATGAAGATGGGTTTGTTTTGAAAAGCGGATTCGAGTCTGTTCATAGGTTTTTCATCACTGTGTTCAAATCTTTGTCGCCGCGCCCGGAGAGATTGACCAAAATTATCTGGTCGCGGCGCATGGTCGGCGCGCGTTTGATGACTTCGGCGATGGCGTGCGATGATTCCAGCGCGGGCAGGATGCCTTCGCTGCGGCAAAGCGTGTGGAAGGCGGCGAGGGCTTCGTCATCGGTGGCGGAGGTGTAGCAGGCGCGTTCCGTGTCGCGCAGCAGGGCGTGTTCGGGTCCGACGGCGGCGTAATCCAGCCCGGCGGAGATGGAATGGGTCTCGGCGATTTGACCATCCGCGTCTTGCAGGACATAGGTGCGCGTGCCGTGGATGACGCCGATGCGGGCTTTGGACGAATCGCCGAAACGGGCGGCGTGCCTGCCGGAAGCGATTCCGCTGCCGCCCGCTTCCACGCCGATGAGTTCGACCGCGCTGTCGGCGATGAATCCGCTGAAGACGCCGATGGCGTTGGAGCCGCCGCCGACACAGGCGATGACCGTATCGGGCAGGCGTCCGGCGTCCATCAGCATTTGCTGGCGGGCTTCGCGCCCAATGACGGACTGGAATTCGCGCACGATGGTCGGGTAGGGGTGCGGCCCCAGCGCCGAGCCGAGCAGGTAGTGCGTGTCGCGGACGTTGGTCACCCAGTCGCGGATGGCTTCGTTGATGGCGTCCTTCAGCGTTTTTGTGCCAGAGTCCACCGGGCGCACTTCTGCGCCGAGCAGTTTCATGCGGAAGACGTTGGTTTCCTGGCGGGCGATGTCCACTGTGCCCATGTAAACGACACAGTCCAAGCCGAGCAGGGCGGCGGCGGTGGCGGAGGCGACTCCGTGCTGACCGGCGCCGGTTTCGGCGACGATGCGTTTTTTGCCCATGCGTTTGACGAGCAGCGCCTGCCCCAGCGCGTTGTTTATTTTATGCGCGCCGGTGTGCGCCAGGTCTTCGCGTTTGAGATAAATTTGCGCGCCGCCTAGTTTTTCGGAGAGGCGTTTGGCGTGAGTCAGCGGCGTGGGACGCCCGACGTAGGTTGCCAGCAGGCGGTCAAATTCTGCGTTGAAGGCGGGGTCGCCGCGGGCGGAGACGAATTCGCGCTCCAGGTCAATCAGCGCGGGGATGAGCGTTTCGGGGACGAATTGTCCGCCGTAGGGCCCGAATTTTGGGGGGAGTAGGGTTGGCATGGTCATTCCTGGTTTTGATTGTCGGCTTCGCGAACTGCTTCGACGAAGGCTTTCATTTTTTCGGCGTCTTTGACGCTGGGGGCGGATTCTACGCCCGAAGCCACGTCCACGCCCCAGGGGCGCACCTGACGAATGGCGGCGGAGACGTTTTCGGGGGTGAGTCCGCCTGCGAGGAAAATCGGGCAGCGGCTGGCGATTTCGGCGGCGGCGCTCCAATCGGCGGTGACTCCGCTGCCGCCGTAGACTCCTTTGACGGCGGCGTCTATCAGGAAAGCGGGCAGGGCGGATTTTGGAAACGGATAAGCGGATTTTGGAAACGGATAAGCGGATTTTGGAA
>JAVHNW010000261.1:0-11320 GCA_036169755.1 bacterium
AGAATCAGCTTCTTCTTGTCGGGGCTAATCAGCGTGATGCCGACAAGAAGAAGCTGATTCTGGTGGCAGATGCGCCCACACCGGCAGACGGCCCCACCGCAATCGGGACGAGCCTCCCCATCGAAGGCAACTCCGCCACCGAGCAAATACTCGCCACACGCCAGCCGCTGTGGCTGGAAGATGTCGCCAATAACCCGCAGACCGCCTCCATCCGCGAACTGCTGATGCAGCGCGGCACACAAAACCTGGCCCTGTTCCCAATTCTCTCCGGCGAAAAAATCGTCGGCACAGTCGGCATTGACATTCTCGAGGCCGAGCGCCGTCTCAGCCCCGGAGAAATGTCGCTGCTGGAAGCCATTTTCCTGCAAACCGCCACGTCCATTCAAAACGCGCAGCTTTACCAGGAAATCCAAAACTCTGAAACCCGCTTCCGCGACGTGGCGCTGGCCACCGCCGACTGGGTTTGGGAAATTGACGCCCGCGGCAACTACATTTACTGCTCCGACAAAGTCGTTGAAGTTCTTGGCTACACGCCGGACGAGGTGCTCGGCAAAAATCCGCGCGACTTTATGCCCGCCGAAGAAAGCCAGCGCGTCAGCGACATCATGCGCGACCTGTACCGCCACAAAGGGCGCATGATTGACCTGGAAAATCGCAACCTGACCAAAGACGGGCGCGAAGTGATTTTGCTGACGAATGCCGTCCCCATGCTGGATGCCAGCGGCGGCCTGCTCGGCTATCGCGGCGTCAACAAGGATGTTACCTCGCAACGCACAGACGAAAAAATTGACACAGTCATCGCCAATATTACTGAAATTGGCGTGAACGAAGTCGTACTGGCCAAGGCCCAGGAAGAAATTCACCACGCCTAGCAAGCCATCATCCCGGCGCGCAACCTGTACTTTGCGCTTTACAACCGTGAGCGCAATCAAATTTCGTACCCCTACAAATCGGACGAGAAAGACCAGGATGCCTGGCCGACCCACGCGCCCGGCACGAACCTGACGACATACATCATCAAAACCGGCAAAGCGCTGTATGCCACCGCCGAGGATGTCCAAAAATTGGCCGACAGCGGAGAAATCGTCATCCGCAGCGCGCCCTCCAAAACCTGGCTTGGCCTGCCCCTGCGCACCAAAGAAACGATTGGCATGTTTGCCACCCAATCGTATGATGACAGCCTGATTTTGACACACGGACACATGGAAATTTTGGCGAGGCTGGCCCCGCAAATCGCCACTGTTGTCGAGAAAATCCGCGCAGAGGAGGCGATTCTCCTGCAAAGCGCCGCCCTGGAAGTAGCCGCCAACACAATTGTGCTGACCGACACCAACGCAATGGTCACCTGGACCAACCCGGCCTTTGAAAAACAAACCGGCTACAGCCGCGAGGAAGTGCTTGGACACAAAACCAGCCTGCTAAAATCTGGCAAACACGACAACGACTTTTACGCGCACATGTGGGAAACCATTCTGGGCGGCGAAACCTGGTTTGGCGAAATCACCAACCGGCGCAAGGATGGCTCACTCTTTATCGTCGAACAAACCATCACCCCGGTCAGAAATGCCAGCGGCGAAGTGACCAACTACGTCAGCATCTGGCAGGATGTCACCGAGCGCAAACGCACCGAGGAAGCCCTGCGCCGCCAAAATGAATATCTCGCCACCGCCACCGAAGTTGGCCGCATCATCACCTCCACGCTCGACCTGCCGACGCTCTTCAGCCGCACCACCAATTTAATTCGCTCGCGCTTCGGCTACTACCACGTCGCCATTTTCATCGTGGAAGAAACCGGATTCAACGCCGTGCTGCGTGAAGCCACTGGCGAAGCAGGCGAGGAAATGAAAAATCGCCAGCACGCGCTGACGGTCGGCTCCAAATCTGTCATCGGCAACGTCACCGCCAACGGGCGCACGCTGATTGTCAACAATACCGCGCTCGACCCGATTTACCGCCCCAACCCGCTGTTACCCGAAACCCGCGCCGAAGCCGGAATTCCGCTCAAGATTGGCTCGCGCGTCATCGGCGCACTCGATATTCAGGGGCGCGAAACCAACGCCTTTTTGGGTGACGATATTTCGGTGTTGGAAACCCTGGCCGACCAGGTGGCCGTTGCCATTGATAACGCGCGCTCGTACGAGCTGGCTCAGGCCGCCGTCAGCGAAATGCGCGAACTTGACCGCATCAAAAGCCAGTTTTTGGCGAACATGTCGCACGAACTGCGCACCCCGCTCAACTCCATCATCGGCTTCTCGCGCGTCATTCTCAAAGGCATTGACGGCCCAATCAACGACCAGCAAAACCAGGATTTGCTCGCCATCTACAACTCTGGCCAACACCTGCTGATGTTGATTAACGACATTCTCGACCTGTCAAAAATCGAGGCCGGGAAGATGGAACTGGCGCTGGAGGAAGTCAACCTCGCCGACAGCATCACCAGCGTCATGACGACAGCCATGGGCCTGGTCAAAGACAAGCAAATCCGGCTGGTCAAGGAAATCGAACCCAACCTGCCGACCATCCGCGCTGACGCCATGCGCATCCGTCAGGTGCTGCTCAACCTGGTTTCCAACGCTTCCAAATTTACCGAACAAGGCTCCATCACCGTTTCGGCGCAGACGCACGTCAGTTCGGACGGCGTCCACGAAGTGATGGTCAGCGTCACCGACACCGGGCCGGGAATTTCGCCCGAAGACCAGAAAAAACTCTTCCTGGCGTTTTCGCAAGTCGACTCGTCGGCCACCCGCAAATCGGGCGGAACGGGGCTGGGGCTTTCCATCTGCGCCCGCCTGGTAGATTTACACCGGGGGCGCATCGGCGTTCACAGCGCCGAGGGCGAAGGCAGCACCTTCTATTTCACCATTCCCATTTTCCACCAACCGCAAGAAAGCGCCAGCAATGAAAACAAAATCGTGCTGTGCGTAGATGACGACCCACAAATCATCAGCCTGTACGAGCGCTATCTCAAACCGCAAGGCTACCAGGTCGTGCCGGTCAACAGCCCCGCCACCGCGCATGACGCCGCCAAGCGTCTGCGCCCCTACGCCATCACCCTCGACATCATGATGCCAGAAATAGACGGCTGGCAAATTTTACAAGACCTGAAAAACGACCCGGAAACCCGTACCCTGCCGGTCATCGTCTGCTCCATCGTTGAAGAAGAAGAAAAAGGCTTCAGCCTGGGCGCCGCCGATTACCTGGTGAAACCCATTTTGGAGGAAGACCTGCTCGCCGCGCTCGACCGGCTCAACGGCGATGGCAGCATCTGCAAAGTGCTGGTAATTGATGACTCGCCGGAAGACCTGCGCCTGATGGAAAAAATGCTCTCCGGTAAAAATATGTACCAGCCAATTTTGACCGAAGGCGGCCTGGCTGGCTGGGACTACATCGAAAAGCAGCGCCCCGACGCCATCGTCCTCGACCTGTTCATGCCCGAACTCGACGGGTTTACCATTCTGGAACGCCTGCGCAGCGCGCCCGACCTGCGCGACATCCCAGTTTTGGTCATCAGCGGCGCAGAACTAACCCCCGAACAAAAGCAAAAACTGGATAATTTCGGCCAGCAGCTCCTCCAAAAAAGCCTGCTCAGCGAACCCGAATTCTTCGCCACCCTGGAAAAAGCGCTCAAACGGCTGAAACCCTGAGCGGCGCAGGAGAACAAAAAATGACCTTCACCATCCGCTGCATTGACTGCGGCCACACCACCCCGTACCACCCCAACGAAATCAACTGCCCACGCTGCAACAGCCAGTGGCGCGAAGCGATTTACGACTACGACGAAATCGCCAAAACCCTGCCGGGCCTGCTGAATCGCCGCCCCTTCGACCTGTGGCGCTATCAGGAAATTTTGCCGAGCAACCGCGCCCTGCCCAGCCTGCGCATGGGCGAAGGCGGCACGCCGCTCATCCGCGCCACCAACATCGGCACGATGATTGGCTGCAACAATATTTTTATCAAAGATGAACGCCAGGGGCCATCCGCCTCCTTCAAAGACCGCCAGGCAGCGGTGACGATAGCCGCGCTAAAAGAGGCCGGAATCACCGAAATGGTGGCCGCCTCCACCGGCAACGTTGCCATTTCCTACTCGGCCTACGCCGCCCGCGCCGGAATCAAACTATGGGCCTTTGTCACCAGCCTGGTACCCGCCGTCAAAATGCGCGAAATTGCGCTCTACGGCAGCCAGGTCGTCAAAGTCACCGGTTCCTATGACCAGGTAAAAAAAATTGCCGCCGATTTTGCCAGCCAACGCGGGCTGTATCATGACATGGGCGCGCGCACCATCACCTCAGTCGAAGGCATGAAAACCATCGCCTACGAAATCGCCGAACAACTTACCCTGGAATTTGGCCGCGACCCGTCTGCGCCAGAAGGCAGCCTGGGCTGGCGCAGCCCCGATTGGTACATTCAAGCCATCAGCGGCGGCCTGGGGCCGATTGGCGTCACCAAAGGCTTCAGCGAAATGCGCCGCATGCAATTTACCAGCGGAAAAATCCCCTCCATCGCCTGCATCCAGGCCGAAGGCTGCGCCCCCATGGTTCACGCCTGGAAGCAAAACCTGGACGAAGCCGAACCCGTCGCCAACCCCAAAACCCACATCGAAACCCTGGCAACCGGCACACCCGGACGTTCCTATCAAATTTTGCGCAAAAAAATGATGGACGAAAGCGGCCTGTTTGAAAGCGTTTCGGATGAGGAAGCCTTCCGCGCCATGCACGTTCTGGCAAAAATGGAGGGAATTTCGGCTGAACCCGCCGCCGCGGCGGCCTTTGCCGGGCTGTTCAAACTGGCGCGCGCCGGAATCATCCAGGCCGATGACGTGGTGGTGGTCAACTGCACCGGCCACACCATGCCCGCCGAACCGCTGGTGCTTGGCTCTGGCTGGGCGCGCAATGTCGTTTTACCTTCGCAGGAAGAGTCGCCGCAGGAGGAAGGCCTGCTGGCCGCCCTCAGCCGGATTGCGCCAGACCGCTTCCCACGCATCGCCATCGTGGACGACACCGCCGATGCGCGCCGACTCATCCGGCGCATTTTACAATCCCAGGGCGAATACACCATTTTTGAAGCCGGAAATGGCCGCGAAGGCCTGGAACTAATCGCGCGCGAACACCCCGACCTGCTCATTCTCGACCTGATGATGCCCGAAATGGACGGTTTTTCCGTGCTGGATGCGCTCAAAGCCAACCCGGAAACCTCGCAAATTCCGGTCATCGTCTCCACCGCCAAAGAGCTGACCGCCGATGAGAAAAATCGCCTGAAAGGCCAAATCCACGCCCTGATGCAAAAAGGCGATTTTATGAGCGACGAATTTCTGGAAGAAGTCAAGTCACTCATTCGCTAACCCCGTCCAGACCGATAAAATTATGAGCGCTACAAAAAGCCAGCGTGTGGGGAACCTTGCCGCTCTATCTTCAGCGCTCTTTTTGGGCTTGGCGCCAGTGTTCGGGCGCTGGGCCATCCTTTCGGGCTTCAGCCCGCTGGCGGTGGTGGCGCTGCGCACCAGCCTGGCGACCCTGCTTTTGCTGGCGGTCATGCTGCTCTTCCGCCGTCAATTTTTCTACATTTTTCCGGTTGGGCTAATCGGCTGCATGTTGGCGGGCGCCATCAATGGTTTTGGCTCACTGCTTTATTACGTTGCGCTCGGCGTTCTGCCCGCCACCGTCGGCCAGCTGCTCTACTCACTCTACCCCATTTTTGTGGCCGTCTTTTCAATTTTAGACAAGCAAAGCCTCAGCCGCCTCACCCTGGCGCGCGCCGGGCTGGCGCTCATCGCCGTGTTTTTGCTGACCAAAGCCAACGGCCTATACCTGCCCTGGCCCGCCGTGCTGATGATGATTGGCTCAGCCGCGCTCTACGCGCTGCACATCCCCATCAACCAGCGCGTGCTATACGAAATTCCCGCGCCGACAGTGACCTTTTACACCCTGCTGGCGATGACTCTTGTCACCCTGCCCGCCTACCTGCTCTTCGACCGAATCCTCCCCACCGAAAACGCCTCCCCGCTGCCCGTCTTGCTGCTCACACTGATTACGTTTGCCTCACGGCTGACTCTGTTTCTCGGCGTAAAAAACATTGGCGGAACCCAAACCGCCTTGCTCGGCCTGGCAGAAATCTTTGTCACCATTGGCATCAGTCACCTGCTGCTCGGTGAACGGCTAAGCCCAATGCAGTGGGCCGGAGTTGGCTTGCTCGGCCTGACCATGCTGCTGGCATCTTTTGAAAAAAATACAACCAGCCGCCCAAAAGGTGGCTGGTTGGCCTGGCTTCATCCGCCGCGCATTGACCCCTGGAACTTCCAGGAATAAGCGGCAGAGTCCTATTTTTCCGGCTCAAAAAGATAACCGGTGCCGCGCACGCTGACAATGCGCTCAAACAGCCCGGAAAATGGTTCCAGCTTGTGGCGCAGACGGCTGACTAGTGGACGCAAAATTTCCTGAGCCTCGCGCTGCGAAACATCATAGCCCTGTACCAGCAAAACCAGTTCGCGGTGTGAAAAAACCTTGCCCGGGTTTTGCAGAAAAACTTTCAGCAGATGACCTTCCGCGGGGGTAAGATTTTCCAGGCGCGAGGCATCGCTCACCGTGCGGCGCGACAAATCCACTTCGATGCCGGGTTTGACCAAAAAAAGGCTACTCTCTCCGCCGGGGATGGCTGCGCCCGATTCCTGAAGCCGCGCGGCGCGGCGTTCCAGGCCGCGTTGAACGCTTTCCAAAATCTGATTCGGCGAGGCGGGTTTGAGCAGGTAATCATGCACGCGCAGGCGCAGAGCCTCCACCGCCGTCTCCATCGAACCGTAGGCCGTCAATAAAATAATTTCCGTATCGGGGGCAATTTGATTGGCAACCTGAACCACGTCCAGGCCATTCATGCCGGGCATTTTTAAATCCAGCAGCATCAAATCCACCGCGTAGCTGCGCAAATGTTCAACCGCCAGCTCGCCATTGGGCACGGCAGTGACGTGATAGCCTTCCAGGCGCAAAATATCGCTCAGCGACTGGCGCGCAATCGGTTCGTCGTCCACAACCAGAATATTCGTTTTCATGCAGTTTTTATCTCCCTATTTTCTTTGATTGGCAATCGAACGCGAAAACAAGCGCCGGGCTGGGCGTTGGCAACACAATCCAACTGACCGCCATGCGCAGTGACGATGTCGTAACTGATTGACAAACCCAGGCCGGTTCCGCCTTTGGTGGTGACAAAAGGCTCAAAAATACTCTCGCGCAATTCGGCGGGAACGCCGGGGCCGTTATCTTGAAAAGTAATTTCCACCCATTTCCGTTTTTGGGTGATGCTGACCAAAATTGCGCCGCCCTGCGGCATGGCGTCGAAGGCGTTGAGAATGATGTTGATAAAAACCTGTTCCAGCTGATTGCTGATGGCCTGGATGGCGGGCAGCGCCGCCGGCCATTCGGTGGAAATGCTGATGCTGCGCTCACGTAGTTGTGACCCAAGCAAATTGATGACATGTTCCAGTAGATCCAAAATTTGCACAGGGCGAAATTCGACACTGGGGCGGTAAAAATCCAACATGCGCTGAACGGTGTTCATCAGCCGGTCCAATTCCTGACGAGTCAGCGCCATGTATTGCTGACGCATTTCCGGCGGAGCGTCTTCACGGGTGGCGAGGTGCAGACAGTTGCGCACCGACTGCAGCGGGTTGTTGATTTCGTGGGCGATGGAGGCCGTCAGGCGGCCAGCCGCGGCCAATTTTTCAGCCTGAATGAGCGCCTGCTGCGATTCTTCAACCCGGCGCACATAGGCGCGCAATTCCTCATACAGCCTGGCGTTTTCCATCGCCACCGCAGCCTGACGCGCCAGGATGAGGAACATTTCCAGGTCGGCTTCGCGGAAGGGGGCCTCGCCGCTCTCGCGCCCGGCAAAGAGAATGGAGCGGGAATCTGCCAGGGCGGTGGGAACAATCAGCGCGGAGGAGAAACCCGCTTCGGCCAGTTCCCGCTCCGCTTGTGGGTCGGGGCGCAAGCCGCCTCCGGCCAGCAGGGGTTTTTCAGCAGCGGAAACGCGGCGCAGCAGCGCTTCCGGCGCATTTCTCCCACGAATGGCCTGGGGCAGCAAGTCATTTTCTCTGGGAGAAAACGTGTAAGAGGCGGCGCTGGAACAATTTAGTTGGCGCAAAACTGTTCCGATGATTAAATCGAGCAGGGGTTCCGGGCGGGTTTCAGAGAACAGGGCTTCGGTAATGTCAAAAAGCGGGCGCAGCGCCTGCATCCGCGCTGTATCGCGTTTCTGTTGGCTATCCGCAAGCGCCTGGCGGACGGCGGAAACCAGTTGATTTTTTTCAAAGGGTTTTAAAATCAGGCCGTCCACGCCGCGCTGCAGGGCCTGAATGGCGGTTTCGACAGTGCCGTATCCCGTCATCGCCAGCAGGGCAATTTCGGGTTGGCGCTGACGGGCGAGTTGCACCAGGTCAAGCCCGCTGATTTCTGGCATTCGAATGTCCACCAACAGCAAATCTACGCGCTCTTTTTCCAGTTCGGCCAGCGCCAGGCGCGGGTCAGAAAAGGTTGTTACACGAAAGCCATCCCGCGTCAAAAGTCGGTCACACAGCAGGATGATGCCCGGCTCATCGTCTACAACGAAGATATGCGCCCCGTTCACGCTTCCGCCTCCAGGGGCAGCCAAACGCTGAAGGTAGCCCCGTGACCCGGCTCACTTTCGACTTCAATTCTTCCCTGGTGGTCGGTGATGATGCCGTAGGTAACAGAAAGCCCCAGCCCGGTGCCGCCATGTTCGGCGCGGGTGGTGAAAAAAGGTTCAAAAATACGCCCCAGGTTTTCGGCGGGAATGCCGATGCCGGTATCGCGCACATCCAGGCGCAGCCAGCGGGCGGCGTAGCGTTCTTGCAGAGAAGTTTGCAAAACCAGTGTTCCGCCGTTGGGCATGGCGTAGAGCGCGTTGTTCACCAGGTTAATCAACACTTGTTTAATTTGATTGCGGTCCATCCGGCTGGGAGGCAGGGATTCGCCCAGACGAACATCCAGGCGGACGCCGCTGGTTTGCAGAAAATGTTTGGTGAGGGCGATGACATCGCCGACCACCTCGTTGATGTCGGCGCGGACGCGGAGGGTTTCGCCCTGGCGGGCAAAGTCGAGCAGGCGGCGCACCACACTGCGGGCGCGCTGCGCCTCGCGCAGCACCAGATCCAGGTCGCCGCGCACCGGCGAATCGGGAGGCAGGGCGTCGAGGCTGAGTTCGGTAAAGCCGACTACGCTGGTCAGCGGGTTGTTGAGTTCGTGCGCCACTCCGGCGGCCATTTCGCCGACTGCGGCCAGTTTTGCGGCCTGCACCAAACGGGCTTCGGCTTCGCGCTGGGCAGTGATACGCGCCCGCAGTTCCTGTTGAGTTTCCTCCAATTCCAAAATAGCCTGCTCCAGGCGAGCGGTTTGACCGCCGCCGAATCGCGCCAGGCTGACCAGCCGCCAAATGCGCTGCTGGGCAGGCAGCAGCGCCGTGGAGCAGGCAGCCAGCAATAAGGTCTGTTCATCAGGGCAGGGAAAGGCGTACAGACGCAAGTCATCAGCCTGGTCAGAAAAAGCGCGCGAGCGCGTCCGACCGGCGCTGAAAACGCCAAAAAGCCAGGCCAGGTTGCTCTTTTCCTGCAAGAAGAGGCGCAGTTGGGCCTCGCTGCGCCGGGTAAGGTGATAATTTTCGCCCACACGGCAGCTATCCCCCTGGCAGGTTAAAGAAACTGACCAGCAGCAGCCGGTCAGCAGGCAGGCTTCCTTCAGCAGGCTTTCCACCAGGTTTGCGGAAGAAATCATGGTTTGATTATATAATAAAAAATATGCAAACACTCACCATCATTGGCGGCGGGCTGGCAGGCAGCGAGGCCGCGCTCCAAGCCGCAAAACATGGCCTTTCTGTAAAATTATACGAAATGCGCCCGACCACCACCACCGGCGCTCACACCAGCGGCGATTTGGCCGAACTGGTTTGTTCCAATTCGCTCGGCTCAAATTTACCCGACCGCGCCTCCGGCGTGCTGAAGGCAGAATTGCGCCGATTGGGCTCAGCGCTGCTGGAAATCGCCGAGGCAAGCGCCCTGCCCGCCGGGGCGGCGCTCGCCGTAGACCGGCAGAAATTCGCCGCCAGCGTCACCCGGCGCATCTTGGCAGAACCAGCCATCGAGCTGATTCGCGCCGAAGCGCGGGAAATTCCCGCGGGCGCAACCATCCTTGCCAGCGGGCCGCTCACCTCCGACAGCCTGTCGCGCGCCATCGGCGAGTTTGGCGGCCAGGAACATCTCTACTTTTATGATGCCATCGCCCCCATCGTGGAGGCCGCTTCAATTGACATGTCCATCGCCTACCGCGCCTCGCGCTGGAGCGAAGGTGAAAGCGGCGACTACATCAACTGCCCCTTTCACAACAAAAGTGATTACCTGGCCTTTGTCGAGGCCCTGAAGACGGCAGAACGCATCGAACTGCATGATTTTGAACGCCCACTGGAAGAGGGCGTGCGCGCCGGGGCCGACACTTTTTTTGAAGGCTGCCTGCCAGTGGAGATTATCGCCCGCCGCGGCGAAAAAGCCCTGGCCTACGGGCCGATGCGCCCGGTCGGCCTGAATGACCCACGTGTACCGCGCCGCCCCTACGCCGTGGTTCAACTGCGACAGGATAACCTGGCTGGCAATTTATACAACCTGGTTGGCTTTCAAACCAATCTGACTTTTCCCGAACAACGCCGCGTTCTGCGCATGATTCCCGGCCTGCAAAATGCAGAATTTGCACGCTACGGGCAAATGCACCGCAACACCTTCATCGCCTCACCAAAAATTTTGCGGCCCAGCCTGCAAACTCAAACCCGCGCCGATTTATTCTTCGCCGGGCAGCTGAGCGGGGTGGAAGGCTACATGGGCAACATCGCCACCGGGCTGCTGGCCGGGCTGAATGCGGCGCGCCTGCTGACGGGCCAGCCTCTGCTGGAACTGCCGCACGAAAGTATGCTCGGCGCGCTCTGTCACTACATCACCCACGCCGAAATGAACGATTTCCAGCCGATGAAAGCCAATTTCGGCATTTTACCGGCGCTTGAAAATGCCGAAAAACAAGGCAAGCGTGAACGCGCCGCCCGCTACGCCGACAGAGCCGCGCAAGCCCTGGAAGAGTACCTGAAAACACACCCCATCTAACCCCCTCCATGACCACCATCAACAACCTCACCCGCTTTTTAGACGGACAAAAAGTAGCCTACACCGCCTTCGAAACCCCGGCGGAAAAACTGGGCGCAGAAGAAACCGCCCGCTTTCTGAAAATCGCGCCGGAACTTGTTTTCAAAACGATTGTTGTCACCCGCGAAAAAGGGA
>JAVHNW010000261.1:11330-12044 GCA_036169755.1 bacterium
ATGCAACTCTTAAACATTAAGAGCATTTTAAAAAGTGCAAACTTTGTGAAAAAACTGGCCGCCGCTCTCGGCGAGAAGAAAGTCTCCCTGCCGACTGAGCGCGAAGCCGAGACGCTGACCGGCCTGCAAGCGGGCGGAATTTCCCCACTGGCGCTGATCAACAAAGGTTTCCAAGTTGTAATTGACAGCGCCGCGCAGCAGCAGGCGCAAATTCACATCTCCGGCGGCCAGCGCGGGCTGAACATCCGCCTGGCCGTCAGCGACCTGGCCCGGCTGACGCGGGCGCGCTTCGCCGCAATTACAAAAATTGGATAAAAATTGACGGGCAGGAAAAACTTGCGACTATAATCAACGTGCTAAAGGAGAAAAACATATGCGCGATGAAACTCACCCACCCATCATTATCTGCCGTGACGTAGAAAAATGGTATGGCGCTTTCCATGCCCTGAAAGGCATCAACCTGGAAGTGCAAAAAGGCGAGGTGATTGTCATCTTTGGCCCTTCCGGCTCGGGGAAATCCACCTTCATCCGCACCATCAACCGGCTGGAAGAACACCAAAAAGGAAGCATCACGGTGGATGGGCTGGAACTCAACAGCGACACGCGCAACATCGAAAGAATTCGCATGGAAACCGGCATGGTTTTCCAGCAATTTAACCTCTTTCCGCATCTGACCGTGCTGGAAAACGTGATGCTGGCGCCAATTCAGGTACG
>JAVHNW010000262.1:0-2360 GCA_036169755.1 bacterium
TTGCCCGCGAGCAGAATGTCAATCTCGGCGCGGTGACGGGAAGCGGCCCCGGCGGACGGATTGTGCGGCGCGATATTGAGGCGGTGTTGGCCTCAGGCCAAAAGGCTGCCGCGCCGCAAGTCGAACCAGCGCCGCGCCGCGCCGCGAGTAGCGCCGCTTTAGCCACCCCCGCCGACCAAGCCATCGCAACGACCAAACTGCGTCAGGCGATTGGACGCCGCCTGGTTGAGTCGAAAACCACCATTCCGCATTTTTATGTGACGCACGAATTCAAAATGGAAACGCTGATGGCGCTGCGTCAACAATTAAACGGCTACCTGCCGGAGGGCGAAAAACTTTCCGTCAACGATTTCATCATCAAGGGTGTGGCGCTGGCGCTGCGCGAATTCCCCAACTTAAATGCGAGCCTGCGCGGCGCGGAAATCATCCGCAAAGGGGAAGTGAATGTCGGCGTAGCCGTCACCGTCCCTGGCGGCTTGATGACGGTGGTCGTCAAAAACAGCGACCAGAAAGCGCTGCGCCAAATCTCCGCCGAAATCAAGGCGATGGCCGCTCACGCCCGCGAGGGCAAGGTCAAACCCGAAGAGGTGGACGGCTCCACCTTTTCCACCTCCAACCTGGGCATGTACGACGTGGATGAATTTATCGCCATCATTAATCCGCCCGAAGCGGCAATTTTGGCGATTGGCTCGGCCAAAGAAGTACCGGTTGTCTCCGCCGGGCAAATCATCCCCGGCTGGCGCATGAAAGCCACCCTTTCGGTGGATCATCGCATCAGCGATGGCGCCGAGGCGGCTCAATTTTTGCAGGCGCTGGCGAAATATCTCGAAGAACCGGCGCGAATGCTGGTCTAAGCGGCGCAAAAAAACGGTCACGCTCAGGCGTGACCGTTTTTTTGAATTTGGTAACTATTCAGCCCTCACCCTACCCTCCCCCGCTGGGGCGGGAATTTAACCCCCTCTCCCGCTGGGAGAGGGGCAGGGGTGAGGGAAAAGCGCAAATCTAACGATGCCTGAACTGCTGCGTAACTTTTGTTAAAGTTTGCCAAACGCCACGCCTTTGTATTCCCAGCCGCAGGCGCTGACCGCTTCTTGAATGGGCTTTTTCATTTCGCTGGTGCTGAAGCGATATTTGTACACCACGCCCGGCTTGAGTTCCTCGGTGAAAGCGTAGCCAGCGCCGAATTCGACAGACGTGGTTTGCCCCTGAAATTTATTGACCGCCAGCGAAAGCGAGGGCACGCCCGCGCGCCATTCCACCGTAAATTCCTCGTCCTTGGCGCGCAGCTGATTTTTGGCGGGGTCAAATTTCATGTAAATGCGAAAAACCTTGGTCAGGTTGGCTTTTGCGAAAAATTCAATCCATTTTGCATCCACAATTTTCCACTCGGCGATTAAATCCACCGACTGCGAGGCGCCGTCAAGAATCTGGTAGGGGGCGCTTTCCCGGTTCAGCATCAACAAACGCTGACGAAGTTCCTCCGCGGAAAGCGCGGGGACGTTTTTATCCGATTTTTTACCAAAGCCAAAGAATCCCATGTGATTTTCTCCTGATGATTAAAGCGTTGGATGTGCAAGATTACGATTCTTTCACCCCGTAAATTTTTGCCAGTAAAACGCTGGGGCGGATGAACACCTCGGCGAGGATGACGGGAACCAAAATCGCAAAGGGGTAGGCCAGCAGGGCGTTGAGCGGGTGGACGCCGAAGAGCGCGTCAAATTTGGGGGTCAAGTAGGATTGTACCGGATTATGGAAAATAAGGAGCACAATCGAAATTCTGCCCATGTAGCGGAAGAAATTTCCCAGCCAGGCCGGGGCGCGCTCCATCTGGCGGGAAAGCGTCAGCACGAAGGTGATTCCGGCCAGGGCTTCGAGGCTGTTAATCAGCGGCGCCTGCCACTGGCGGGTGTTCAGGTCTATCGTGGCGGGCGAAACGACCAGCAGAGTCAGCGCCAGCGCGGCGGCGGCGAGCAAAACCCAGGGCGAGGCGTAGAATTTTTCGGGCAGGGCGGCGTTGCTTTCGCGCCCCAAAATGAAGAAGAAACCGGCCACCAGCGCCAGGTCGAGGCTCCAGGGCAGGCCGTTAAGCGTCAGGGTTTTGCCGAAAATTGGCAGGCTGAAGGGCATGAAGGCGTCCAGCCTCCACAGCCCGAGGGCCAGCATTCCTATCAGCGCCAGCGCCCGCGCCCAGGCGGGGGTTTTTCCCAGCAGGCGGTAAAAGCCAAAGGCGACCAGATTCATGGTGAAGAGGGCCGGTAAAAACCACATCGCCACCCAATCGAGGCTGAAGCCGTTGGCGTAGAGTGATTTTGCCAGCCGGGAAAGCGCCACCGGAAAGCCCATGTTGCCAAAAAAAACGG
>JAVHNW010000263.1:0-2346 GCA_036169755.1 bacterium
TTTTGTTGATGATGACGAAGCGCGGCAGTTTGAATTTGTTGCAAAAACGCCAGGCGGCCTCGGTGCCGACTTCCACCCCGGCAACGGCATCCACCAAAATGGCGGCGGCATCGGCAACGCTCAGGGCCGAGACGACTTCGCCGATGAAATCGGTGTAGCCGGGGGCGTCGAGCAGGTTGAGTTTGTGGTCGCGGTATTCCACAGGAATGACGCTGGTGGATAGCGAAATTTTGCGTCGGATTTCATCTTCTTCGTAGTCCGAAACAGTGGTTCCTTCTTCCACTTTTCCCAGGCGGGTGGTCGCGCCGGTGAAACGCAAAAAAGCCTCCGCCATCATTGTTTTCCCGGCGCCACCGTGGGCGACGAGCGCAATGTTGCGAAGGAACTCGGTGGTATACTCTTTCATTGAGGCTACCTTTCACTGAATGAATTTTATGAAGTCAGGCCGCTGAATTTTATGAGAAGTTGCCGGAATTGTCAAAGTGTGATTTGTCATTGGTTTACCCCATTTTTAGAGGAGACAGTATGACTTTTAATATCTACTCTGTTTTATGGATTGGCGGTCTGCTCCTGATTGGGCTGGCCGCCATTCTTTTTCGCAAGGGCCTGCGGCTGCAGGAAGCGCTGGCTTTTGGCGTGATTGCCCTCGGGCTGGGGCTGGCCTACTGGTCGCTGCGCCCGCTCCAGACTCCGCTGATGGGTGAAGCCGCGCGCGTGCAGGCCAGCATCGGGCAGGGAATTCCCGTTTTGCTGGAATTTCAATCACCCTACTGCGTGGGCTGCATGGCCGCCAAACCGGCGGTGGACCGCCTTGAGACCGAATTTTCCGGGCGGCTCCAGATTATTCGTGTCAATATTCAAGAAGAAGTCGGCATGACTCTCGCGCCGCTCTATCGTTTTGAATTTACCCCCACCTTTATTTTTTTTGACGAAAGCGGCAGCGAACTCTGGCGGACGGTGGGTTCATTAGATGAAGAACGCCTGCGCCAGACGATGCAAAACCGCCCATGAACCTTTGGCGGCGGCTGGTTTTCAATTTCTGGTACTACCGCCGTCCGCCCTGGGACAGCGGCATTACCCCGCCGGAACTGCTGGAATTCATCGCTCTACACCCCGCCGGGCGCGCCCTCGATTTGGGCTGCGGCACGGGAACCAATTCGATTGCGCTGGCGCGCGCTGGCTGGCAGGTGACCGGGGTGGATTTTGCCGCTCACGCCATCGGCCTGGCGCGCCGCAAAGCGCAGGGCGCCAGGCTGGCAGTGGATTTTTACCTCGGCGATGTCACCCGGCTGGAGCCGTACCCCGGCCCCTTTGACCTGGCGTTGGACATTGGCTGTTTTCATGGTCTGACTCTGCGCGCCCAGGAGAACTACCTGCAGGCGTTGATTCCGCGCCTGGCGCCGGGTGGCTGCTGGCTGCTTTACGCCATGCGGAAAAATTCCCCAGCCGAGGCCAGCCCCGGCCTGAGCGAGTCCCAAATTGACGGGCTGGGGCAGTTCCTTCGGCCAACCCGCCGCGAAAACGGCCTCGACCCGCGTGGCAGATTATCCTGTTGGTTGTGGTTTCAAAAGCCATAATCCTGGTCAAATCACTTTTCTGTTACAAAAACACTGCCCGCCGCACCGCGGGCAGTGTTTTTGTAATTCGTGTGAGTACGCTATGTGACATTTCTCACAACTCTTTGTGCTGAAATACACAAGGTGTTTTCGGGAATTAAGGTTATATTAATGAAACCCTAGTGGAAAATTACGGAAAGGAGGTCACCGGAGCCATCGAACCTAAAAAACGAAATCGCCTACCCTATCTCAATTAACCCCAATCTGTAAGGAGAATGAATATGCTTAAGAAGATTTTATTTGCGCTTGGCGCGTTGCTTGTTTTGGCCGCTCTGGTAGTGGCCTGCGCGCCCGCCACTCCTGTGGCGACTGAAGCCCCTGCCACCGAAGCGCCCACCGTCGCGGCCCCGACGGAAGTGCCTCCGACCCCCACCGAAGACCCGGCAGTCGCCGCTCAGGCGCTCTTTGCCGTTTCGGCGCACGCCAACGTGGATGCCGAGGCCTTCAAGCACTGGGATGCGGCTGACCCCAAAGAAGTCCCCACCACCTGCGCCAAATGTCACACCGCCGCCGGTTTCCAGGATTTCATTGCGGATGGCAAAGTGGATGCCGCTGTCCCCGCCCCGGCCGGCCCGTTTGTGTGCGAAATGTGCCATAACGACGCTGCCAAGGCCCTGACCTCCGTCACCTTCCCCTCTGGCGCAGTCATCGAGAACCTCGGCCCTGAGGCTATCTGCATGACCTGCCACCAGGGACGCGAATCCAAAGTCAGCCTGGATGCCAAAATTGC
>JAVHNW010000264.1:0-8024 GCA_036169755.1 bacterium
TGACCCGGCCAGCCTGCACGGCGCCCTGCTCAAAAATGGCCTTACCTGCCGCTCCTGCCATCCCGACCATCGCGGCCCGGATGCGCCGACCACCCAAATGGACATGGCAAGCTTCCCGCATGAAGCCACTGGATTCGCGCTTTCCGCGCATCAACAGCGCCGGGATGGGCAGGCCTTTACCTGCGCCGATTGTCACGGGCAGGATATTTCTACTTTTGCCGCAGCCACCTGCGCCGAGTGTCACCGCCAGGATGACGCCGTTTTCATGCAGGCGCATTCCATCGAATATGGCGACAACTGCCTGGCCTGTCACGATGGCGTTGAAAGTTTAGGTAAAAAATTCAACCACGCCAGCACCAACTTTGACCTGGCCGGGAAACACGCCGAACTGCGCTGCGCCGAATGTCACGCCAGCGCCCGCGCCCGCGCCGATTTCAAGACCGCCACGGGAACTTGCGCCGCCTGCCATCAAAAAGATGACCCGCACGAGGGCCAATTTGGCGCGGAATGCGGTTCCTGCCACTCGCCCCAGGCCTGGAAACCGGCCACCTTTGACCACAACCTTTCCGCCTTCAAATTGGACGGCAAACACGCCGAGGCCGCCTGCGCCGACTGCCACAAAAACAACGTCTTCAAAGGCACGCCCAGTGACTGCGCCGCCTGCCACCTGAAGGATGACGCCCACGACGGCCAATTCGGCGTGGAATGCGGCTCCTGCCACTCGCCCCAGGCCTGGAAACCGGCCACCTTTGACCACAACCTTTCCGCCTTCAAATTGGACGGCAAACACGCCGGGGTCGCCTGCGCCGACTGCCACAAAAACAACGTCTTCAAAGGCACGCCAACCCAGTGCGCCGCCTGCCACACCGAACCCGCCCTGCACGCCGGAATGTTCCCCGGCCAGGAATGCTCGGTTTGCCACAGCACCAACGGTTGGTCACCGGCGCAGTACACCGGGCCGCACTCCTTCCCCATGAATCACGGGGAGCGCAACAACCGCTGCGTGGATTGTCATCAGCCGACCCTCAACCAGTGGACTTGTTACACCTGCCATAACCAATCTGAAGTCGCCGCCAAACACCGCGAAGAAGGCATTGCCGATTTTGCCGACTGCCTGCGCTGCCACGCGGATGGACGCCAAGGAGGCGGCGATTAATTCGCCGTAACCTGATGCAGCAAAAACGATTGGGTTGTCTCACCCCGTTGGCAATCACCGCCACGCTGGTTACCCTGCTGATTATCGCCGGGACGGTTTTCGCCAGCGGCAGCGGATTTTTCAACGCGGGCAGCCTCAACGCGCAAACCGGCGAAACCCCGCTGGGAGGCGTCACCTCGCACGCCGCAATTGGCAGCGAGTGCGCCAAATGTCATCCCGCCCCCTGGGAAGCGGACAGCCTGGGCGACCGCTGCGCCGTCTGCCACGCCGAAATCACCACCCAGCTGGCCGATCCCGCCAGCCTGCACGGGCTGATGCTGGGCAGCGCCGCCAAACTCAACTGCCGCTCCTGCCACTCGGAGCACAAAGGCCCCACCGCCGCCCTGACCGATGCCGAGCCCAAAAACTTTCCGCACGATAAGTTGAAATTTTCGCTCGCCTCACACCCCAAACGCGCGGACGGCCTGGCCTTCGCCTGCCGCGACTGCCACGCCAGCGGCTTTTCTTCCGCTTTTCAGCAAAGCCTTTGCGCCGATTGTCACCGTCAGATGGACGCGGTTTTTATGGCCGCGCACCTCATCGAATACGGCCAGGATTGCCAGGCCTGCCATGACGGCCTCGAAACGCTCGGCAAAGCCTTCGACCATCATTTGCTGGCCTTTACCCTGGCCGGAAAACATGCCGATTTGCGCTGCGCCGAATGTCACACCAATGCCCGCTCCCGCGCCGACCTGAAAAATACGCCCGCCGCCTGCCAAAACTGCCATCAAAAAGATGACCCACATCAGGGGCGTTTTGGCGCCGCTTGTGGCGATTGCCATAACCCGGCGGGCTGGCGCGACAGCGTCCAGTTTGACCATAACCTGGCAAATTTCAAACTCGAAGGAAAACACGCTGGCCTGGCCTGCGAAAAATGCCACACTAACCCCGCCTCATTTGCCGGAACTCCCGCCGCCTGCGTGGATTGCCACGCCAAAGACGACCAGCACAACGGCGAATTTGGCAGCGACTGCGCCGCCTGTCACAATCCATCCGACTGGAAAGACGCCAAAGTAGACCATAGTTTATTCGCCTTCAAACTGGACGGCGCGCACGTCAATGTGGATTGTTTGCAGTGCCACATCAATGGTGTTTTCAAGGGAACGCCCCAGGAATGCGGCGCCTGCCACGCCAAAGATGACGCTCACAGCGGGCGCTACGGCCTGGTCTGCTCGTTGTGTCACAGCACTGCGGCCTGGAAACCGGCCACCTTTGATCATCGTCTCTCACGCTTCCCGCTGACGGGGGCGCACGCCAGCCTGGCCTGTGAGCGTTGCCACGCCAGCGGCCAATTTACCGGCACGCCGCTCGCCTGTTCTGGCTGTCACGGCGACCCGGCCTTCCACGCCGGAATGTTTGGCAGCAACTGCGAACAGTGCCACAACACCAATAGTTGGAATGCCTCGTACACCGGTTCGCATCCCGGCATTGCTGATGAGGGCGGTTCGGGTGTCAACCACGGCGGGCAGGGCTGTCGCTCCTGCCATACTGTCAGCCTGCACAGCGCCACCTGCACCGCCTGTCACAGCGGCAATCAAGGCGGCGGCGACTGAGCCGCCTCCAGAATCAAAAACGCCGGTCTGAACGACCGGCGTTTTTGTTTTAGCGCACGCTCAAATTGTAGGCGCCTTTTTCGCGGGTGAAGGGCGTCAGGCCGCTGACGACCACCGTCACCTCGGACACATCGCCGCCGAGCGTCAGGGGAATTTCCAGCAGGCCATCGGCGGGAACCGGCAGGATTTCAACGCTGGTGGTTGCGCCGCGTTTGATCAGCGCGATGGAGAATTTTTGTGGCAGAATATTTTCAACGCGCGCGAAGCCCGTCGCCTGCCAGCCGCCGTCATCGCTCTCGAAATCGGCGCTGTAGCCCGCTTCGGGCAGGGAAATGTCGTCGAGCAGGAATCCCTCCCCGTTGACGGCGGCGTCTGTGACATACTCAAAGCGCAGAGTCACCTTTTTTCCGGCAAATGCCGAAAGGTCAACTTTTTCCTGTTTCCAGCCGCCGCTTTCGCCGTTGTAGCCCCAGCCATACGAATTGCCGGAAATATCTTCGGCGGTGCCGGAGGGCGTGGTGATGATTTGCCAGCTTTGGCCGCCATCGGTGGAGGCGACCAGGTACAGGTAGTCATAATCTTTTTCCAGGTCGTACCAGGCCCAATAACTCAGGCTGGCCGCGCCGCTGACGGAGCTCAGGTCAAATTCGCGCGTCAGGGTCATGTCCGATTCGTCGCCTTTGTTCGACCAGAAAGCGTAGCGGCCCGTATGGGCATCGGCTGGCAGCAGTTTGGTTTGGCTGGCGCCCTCGAAGCGCAGGCTGTACGTTCCGCTGCAGGTGATGCGGATGTAGTCGGCGGCGTACTGGTTGACGGTGCGCCCGTTCAACTCGCCGGGGCAGCTGGAAATGGTCTCGGTTTCAGAGGCGGTTGGCAGCGCCGGGTAGTTGGCGTAGGCGAAGCGTCCATCGCCCACGGCGGCGTCATTCAGATAATTGGCGATTGTCCATTCCGCAAAAAACTGGTCGGCGCTGATGGGCTGCCCGCTGAGCGGGTCTTTGGCCTGAATTTCATCCAGCACGGCGCTGACGCTGTCCATGCCGTTTTTGGGGTGGCGCACCAGCGCCTGAGTGGCTGCATCACCGAAACGGTTGAGGAAGTAATTGGTGAAGAGAAAACCTGCGCCGTAGTGCGGGCTGGTGGCGCTGGGGTCATTCGGCCAGTCGGTCAGCTGCAGGTCGGGGTTGGAGGTGAAAAGCCAGTCGAAGCCGCCGATGTCGTAGCCGTTGAGGAAGGCCGCCAGTTCTGAAGCGCCTTCGTTGAGCCAGGAGGTTTCGTTGCGGTCCTGGTACCAGTGAATCATGTGCTGGAATTCGTGCGCCAGCACGCCGTAGGTGAATTGGTCGCCCAGGTTGGTGTTATCAGCGTTGAAGACGAACATTTCGTGGGCGTTGGAATATTCGTGCGCCAGCGGGTGCAGTTCATCGGCGGAGGAAAAGTAACCAGCCAGGTTGCCGCCCAGCCCGCGCGCGTAGAGGATGTAAATGTGCGGGTCGCCATCCACGCCGGGAGTCCATTCCGAGCCGAAGAATTCGCGGTCGGTGGGGTAAATTTTCGTTTCAAAGGCATCGGCCAGGGCGCGTAATTCGGACTCTTTGTAGCTGACGCCGTTTTCCACCCAAAAATAACTATGGGCAGTCTCGTAGCGCAGCGTGGCCTCCACTTGAAAATTTTCGTTGCTGTCAACGTTGGAGGCCCAGAAGCTTTGTGTCGCGCCCACGCTGAAGGGGCCGCTGGGAACGGTGGCCGGAACATTGGGTTTGTTGCCCAGGCGCTCCGCCAGGTCTATCGGGTCATTGACCGGGACGACGGCGTCTTCCAGCGTTTGGAGTGTATCCAGCGGGATGTTTTGTGCCGGGACTCGTGTCACCTGCGCCGGGGTGGGGGTGATGAAATCTTGTATGATGGGGTTAGTGATTTCGGGGGGCAGCTGCCTGCTAAATTGGTACAGGCCGTAAGCGCCCACGCCGAGCGCAATCAGGCAGCAGCACAGCAAAAGCGCGAGAATCATCAGCGCAATGCCCCAGGGCGATTTCCAGAAGGGTTTGGTTTCGGTTTGCATGGTTTTTCCTATCATCCGCGTGAGCGTGTCAGCGTTTCGGGGCGCAGAATTTCATCCAGCTGCTCACGGGTCAGCAGGCCGCGCGCCATCGCCACTTCGGCCACGCCCTTGCCGGTCTCGTGGGCTTCCTTCGCCACTGCCGTGGCATTTTCGTAGCCGATGTAGGGATTGAGCGCCGTCACCAGCCCGACCGAATTTTCCACCGTTTGCAGCAGTCGCTCGCGGTTGGCCGTGATGCCGCGCACGCACTTTTCGGCCAGGATCAGGCAGGCCTGACGCAAATAAATGGCGCTGTTGAACAGGTTGTGGGCAATAATCGGTTCGAAGGCGTTTAATTGCAATTGGCCGCCTTCCGCGGCGAAAGAAACCGTCACGTCATTGCCAATTACCTCGAAGGCAATCTGATTGACCACCTCGGGGATGACGGGGTTTACTTTGCCCGGCATGATGCTCGACCCGGCCTGCACCGGCGGCAGGTTGATTTCGGCGAATCCGGCGCGCGGCCCGGAGGAGAGCAGGCGCAGGTCATTGCTGACCTTGGAGAGTTTGATCGCCACCCGCTTGAGCACGCCCGAAACCTGAACAAAGGCCCCGGCGTCCTGCGTGGCCTCAACCAGGTTGGCGGCGGTGATGTAGGCCACGCCGGTAATTTCGCTCAGATACTGACAGGCCAGCGCCGCGTACCCTGCGGGAGCATTGATGCCGGTACCGATGGCGGTCGCCCCCAGATTGATTTCCTGAATCAGCAGTTCGGCCTCGCGCAGGCGCTGCTGGTCTTCGGTCAGCATCACCGCATAGGTGCTGAATTCCTGGCCGAGCGTCATCGGCACGGCTTCCTGCATTTGCGTGCGCCCCATTTTCAGCACATCGGCAAATTCATGCGACTTGCTTTCAAAATCGCGCCGCAGCACCTCCATCGCCTCCACCAAGTGCGTCAGTTCAGCGCGCAGCGCCACTTTCACCGAGGTTGGGTAAACATCGTTGGTGCTTTGGCTCAGGTTGATATGTTCCAGCGGGTGAATTTCTTTGTAATCGCCGAAGGGCCGCCCCAAAATCTCCAGCGCGCGATTGGCAATGACTTCGTTGGCGTTCATGTTGGTCGAAGTTCCCGCTCCGCCCTGAATCACATCCACCACAAACTGGTCATGATACTTTCCCGCGCGGATTTCGCGGCAGGCCTGCACAATTGCGCCGGTTTTGCGATCATCCAACAGGCCCAGCTGATTATTCGCCAGCGCGCAGGCCTCCTTGACGCTCGCCAGCGCCTCCACCAGGCGCGGATAGGCGCGGATGGGTGTTCCCGTAATTGGGAAGTTTTCGAGCGCGCGCAGGGTGTGGATGCCGTAATAGGCCGCCGCCGGTACCTGGCGCTCTCCCAACAAATCATGTTCAGTGCGAAAAGAGGAAGTAGTCATGCCGCAATTTTACCCATATTTTTCTGCTATACTACTTTCAAAAAAGGAAAACTTTATGCCCACAAAAGCCTTTCAGGATTACTACCCCGAAAATGTAGCCCACTGCTACGGCTGTGGCCGCCTGAATGAACACGGCTACCAGATTAAAACGTATTGGGAGGGTGAAGAAAGCGTCACGCGCTTCGCGCCCCGCCCCGAACATACCGCCATCCCTGGCTTTGTCTACGGCGGACTGCTGGCCTCGCTGGTGGATTGCCACAGCACCGGCACCGCCGCTGCCGCCATGTACCGCGCCGAAAACCGTCCCCTCGACAGCCTGCCCGCCTTTCGTTTTGTGACCGCCTCGCTGCATGTTGATTTTCTCAAGCCCACCCCGCTCCAGGGTGAATTGGAACTGCGCGGACGAGTCAAAGAAATCAAGGGACGCAAAGTCATCATCGAAACCACACTCTACGCCGCCGGAATTGCCACCGTGCGCGGCGAAACCGTCTGCGTGCAAATGCCGGAAAACTTCATCCCCTAATGCCTCGCCTCGACCCCGCCGCCCTGGCCGCCTACCGCGCCAAAACCTATCGCCTGCCGCCCGCCGCTCCGCTCACCTCGCCCGAACAGGCCGCCGCCTGGGTCCAGGAACGCCGTTTTGCCTATTTTTGGCCGATTAAAGATACTCCGCTCCCCAGCTTGTGGGTGGCGGTGGTCGGTGACCGCCCGGTGGCTGATGCTCACGACGACCCTGGGCATGTCACCTGGGGCTGGAAGGACGCCGCCCTGGGAAAGCGCCTCTGGTATTACGCCAAAATCCTGCGCCGCAAAGCCACTCTGATTGCCCCCGATTTCGCCGCCTGTTTTTATGCCCTCTCCGAAAACTACGGCGACCCCCAGCAGGATTATCTGCTGGCCTACCGCGCCGGGCGGCTGACTCTGGCCGCCAAACAAATTTACGAAACCCTGCTCGATGAGGGCGCTCTCAACACGCCCGAACTGCGCCGCAAAGCGCATCTCGCCGGGAAAAGCGGTGAGGCGGAATTTTCCCGCGCGCTGGAAACCTTGCAAGCCGATTTTAAGATTTTGCCGGTTGGCGTGGCCGATGTCGGCGGCTGGCATTACTCCTTCATCTACGACCTGACGGCGCGCCACTGGCCCGATTTGCCAGAATCCGCCCGCAGTTTGGGCCAGGCCGAGGCGCGTACTCGCCTGCTGAAAGCCTACTTCGCCTCGGTTGGGGCGGCGCAGCTGCGCGACGTGCAGCGCCTGTTTGGCTGGCCCGCGCCGCTTACCCAGCGGGCAGTGGAAAGCCTGCTCAACGGCGGACAACTTTCAGCCGGGTGGCTTCTCGCCGGTCAGGCCGGGGAATGGCTGGCGCTGCCAGAACTGGAATCCGCCTGAGCCACCTCGCCGCTCTCCATCAGCAACTTTTTTCTTTCTTCGGCGTAAACTGTACGCGCAATTTTTGGCTAGTTCTGAAGAATAATTAAAAATATTGATTCAGTGATTGACTTTTCTTATTTTTATACTATAATTTTTCAGAAATAAGAAAGAAAAAATAAAAAGGAGAATGCTATGAGAAACCGTGGTCAGTTGGCGCTTGGTCTGATTTTGATTTTGCTCGGCGCATTTTACATTGCGCAAATGCAATTTCCACAACTAAAAACGCTGTTGGGGCCTTTTCTCAGCTACCCGATGAATGTCATTGCGGCTGGCGGTGTCGTGCTGCTGATTGGCCTGCTGACCGGCGCGTCTGGCCTGGCCGTCCCGGCGGCGATTGTGGCCGGAATTGGCGGCATTTTGTACTACCAGGA
>JAVHNW010000264.1:8124-11932 GCA_036169755.1 bacterium
GGCCGCGCCTTTTGGCGCAGATAAGGAACTGCCATGAAACGCGGAAGTTTATTTTGGGGATTGACGCTGATTACGCTGGGCGTCCTGTTCTTTTTGCAGACGCGCGGCGTGATTAGCCGGATGGATATTTGGGGCTATTTTGCGCCAATGCTGCTCATTTTTGCCGGTCTGTGGGTTTGGAGCGGCGGGCTGCGCGTCAGCATTGCGCTGAACGAAAACAACTCGTTCAACGTGCCGTTGGAAGGCGCGCAAAAGCTGACCTTTGATTTTGATACCGGCATGGGGCAGGCTTCCTTTGGCGGCGGCGCGCCGTCAGAACTGGCTGTGCGCGGCGCTTCTGGCGTGGGGCTGGACGTTCATTCCCGCCGCGAGGGCGACACGCTTCAGGTGGACGTGGACGCCGGGCCTTCGGTGCTGCCCATGCTCGGCCCGGAGAGCGGCAGCTGGCGCTTTGAATTGAGTGAAACGGCGCTGGTCAGCCTGAATATTGACGCTGGCGCCTCCAGCCTGGATTTTGACCTGCGCCCCCTGCGTCTTTCCTCGCTGAAACTGAATTGCGGCGCGAGCAGCATTCGCCTGACCCTGCCAGAGCGCCCGGAAAATACGCGCGTTGATTTTGAAATGGGCGCCGCCTCGCTGGAAATTCACGTGCCACAAGGCGTGGCTCTGCGGCTGAAAGTGCAAGGCGGCGCCAACTCGCTGAAGGTGGACGAAAGCCGCTTCCCGCTCCACGCTGAAGGCGTCTACCAATCCGCCGATTTTGATGCCGCGCCCTACAAAGTGGAAATGTCGCTGGAAGGCGGCGCAAATTCCATTCAGGTTCACGCATAATGGAGTCTTCCATGCTTAAAAAAATTAATTTTCGCGCCCTGGTGGGCGGCGGTATGATTGTCCTCGGCCTGCTGATGCTGCTGGAAAAGGCCGGAATTCTCCCCTTCCACGCCGGCCAGATTTTTTGGGGCGTGCTTCTGCTGGCAGGCGGCGCGGCCTTCCTCGGTTTTTTCTTGCAGGAAACTCGCTCCAATTGGTGGGCCATCATCCCAGCCTTTGCGCTGCTCGGCATGTCGGCAGATGCGCTGCTGCCAGAGCGCCTGCAGGCCTGGGGCGGGGCCTTTTTCCTGGGCGGATTGGGGCTGGCCTTCCTGGGCGTTTATTTCACTGACCGCTCGCGCTGGTGGGGTCTCATCCCCGGCGGCGTGCTGCTGACCCTGGCGGTCGTTTCGGCGCTGGATGAAAGTTGGCAGGGCGCAGAAACGGGCGGCGTTTTCTTCCTCGGTCTGGGCCTGACATTTTTCGCTGTGGCGCTGCTGCCCAACCCGATCACAAACACGCGCTGGGCCTACATCCCCGGCACAATTTTACTGGTGATGGGTGCATCCCTCGGCTACACCCAATCCCATGGGCTGGCGCTATACCTGTGGCCCGCCGCGCTCATTCTGGCGGGAATTGGGCTGATTGTTGGCTTTCTCCTGCCCAGGCGCGAATAACCCCTGCTCCTTAATTTTCAAGCGCCCCGATTTGTGAAAATCGGGGCGCTTGGGATTCTTTCAGAAATTAACGTGACTTGTCGTCAGTCATACCGCGTCAACATTTTTGATTTCGGGGAAAAACTGTCGCACTGTGCCCGCCACCCAACCATGCAGCGTGGAGGGCGAAAGCGGGCAGCCCAAACAGGCGCCACCCAGCCGCACGCTTAAGTTTTCGCCGTCAAAAGCCACAAATTCCACCGAGCCGCCGTGATACTGCTCAATGTAGGCGCTCAACTGTTCCAGCAGCGTTTTGAGCTGTTCTTCCTTCGGGCTGACCACCGGGGTTGTCATTTCATACTCTCCTTTTCCCAACGGGGATTGATTGGCCGCAATGCTTTGCTTGAGCATATCCCTGACCTGCGCCTGGGCGTTCACCCAGCGTGAAGAAACGGCCAGTGCCAGCCGGTCCAGCACCAACCGGCCTGTTTGCGGATGTTCCGTCAGCAGCGCGCGCAGTGTGTCGTTGCAAATGACCAGCACTTCACTGGCCTCGGTGCAAACAACCGATGAGCTATAACGGTCATTTCCCAGTACCGCCGACCAGCCGAACACGCCGCCAGGACGGATGCGCGTCAGGGTGATAGTCTCGCCGTCATAGGGCTTGTAGCGCAGGGCCACTTCGCCGCGAGTCAGCAGATACAAACAGGTGGCGCGCTCGCCCTGCTCAAACATAAGCGCCTGAGCCGGAAACGTGCGCGCCGAAAACATGGGCGCGATAATTTTTAAATCCGCCGTTGTCAAGTCTTTAAAAGGATTAAAGTGCATCAGCACATCAAACATTGAATAGATAATAATTCGCTGGCAAAGGCAAACATAGTGGCAAACTTCCCGAAAGTATAGACATTCATCCTCTTCCCCAGTTCGCCTGCGGCGGGTAATTTCACCATTTCGGGTATACTTTGGGTGACATTTGTAACCTTTTGCCTTAGGGAACATCCAATGACTGAGACCATTTTCCCAGAAATTTCCGTTGCCGCCCTCAAGGCGGGCGACCGCGCTGAATTTGCCCGGCTCGCTGCCAGTTTCAGCACTCCCATTTATCGGCTCGCACTCAAAATGACCGGTGACCCATCGGACGCGGAGGATGTTCTTCAGAACACCTTTCTCAAGGCGCTGCAGCACATTCACGGCTTTGAAGAACGCTCCTCGCTTTCCACCTGGATGTATCGCATTGCCGCCAACGAATCTTTGATGACACTGCGCCGCCGCAAATCCCAGATTTCGGTGGACGAAAACCCCGATGACGGCGATGAAGACCTGGCGCCGATGCAATTTACCGACTGGTGCTGTCTGCCCGAAAGCGAATTTGTCTCTACTGAAGCCAGGCAACACCTCGACCGGGCGATTCAACACCTGCCCGACAGCCTGCGCGTCGTCTTTTTGCTGCGCGACATCGAAGGGCTTTCCATCAAAGAAACGGGCGAGGCGCTCAACTTAAGTGAAACTGCCGTTAAAACCCGTCTCTTGCGCGCCCGGCTTCGACTGCGTGAAAAACTCTCCAGCTACTTTGGCGAGCGCATCCACGAGGTATCCTGATATGACCCACACCCATTCCCTCACCTGCCAGGAACTGCTCGCCTCCATTTCCGATTATGTGGATGGCAGCCTCAGCCCCGAACTTTGTCAGGAAATTGAACGCCACATTCTTGGCTGTGAAAACTGCCGGGTGGTGGTGGACACCACCACCAAAGTTCTCTACCTCTACCGCCAGACCGCCGGGAAAATTGCTCTGCCTGGCGAAGTACAGGAACGCCTGATGAGCGTCCTCAACTTGAGCGAGTTTTTCAACTAATCTGTCACTTTTTTGCGAAAAATGCATCCAAAAGAAGCAGCTCAGCCGCCCCAGACTACGCCGGAAACGCCTCCCGTTCAACGCGGCGCGCCCTGCCCCCAATGCGGGCAAGGCATTCTCGATTACAACGGTATGCTGGAACTGGAATGTCCCCGCTGCGGATTCAGCACCAGCGCGGGCGCCGGCTGCACCTGATAACCCGCAAGCCCCGCCCCGTGTGGGCGGAATTTCACCCCAAAGGATTTCGTATGGAAAAATTGCTCCCGCAAGAAATCGTTGAGCAAGTTCGCCAGGCGTTTGGTCAGCTTCAGCACCCGGTGGCGGCGCTGCTGTTTACCTCACAGCAAAACTGTGATTATTGCGCCGAAACGCAGCAATTGCTCAGCGAAGTTGCTGAACTCTCTCCGCTGATTGAGATGAGCGTTCACGACAGTGAAACCGAAGCCGACCTCGCCGCTCATTATCAAGTGAGCGGCAAAGCCCCGGC
>JAVHNW010000265.1:0-11788 GCA_036169755.1 bacterium
AACTCTATCACTTCAACGCCAACCATATCGTAGACCTGCGCTTTGGCGAACACGTTTTTGTTGTTACGTTGCGCGGCAAACAAATTGGCGAAGTCATTCAAAAATTTGAAAGCGCCCCACCTCCGCCCCCCGAAGGAAGCTGGAAATCCATCGAACGCCGCGCCAGCGCCGCCGACCTGGTCCTGCGCCAAACCTGGCAGCAGCGCCAGACCGAGGCCATGATTAATGGCCGCGCCCGCGCCGCCGAACTTAAACTCGAAATCAAAGTTGCCGCCGCCGAATTTTCTTACGATGGCGCCCGGCTGACCTTTCTCTTCTCCACCGATGAAAGCGAAGGCCACGGACGCGAAGAAAAAGTCGAGCTCAAATCACTGCGCAAAGACATGCAGCACATTTACCCCGACAGCCTGGTGGAACTGCGCCAAATTGGCCCGCGCGATGTCGCCAAAATGCTGGGCGGCATGGGCGCCTGCGGCATCGAAACCCGCTGCTGCTCCAAATTTCTGACCGAATTCAGCCCCATCTCCATCAAAATGGCAAAGGAACAGGGCATTTCGCTGACGCCAACCGAAATCACCGGCATGTGCGGACGCCTGCGCTGCTGCCTCATCTACGAATACGAACAATATGTCGCCGCGCGCAAGCAATTACCCAAACGCAACAAACGCGTTGTCAGCCCCGATGGCCCCGGCAAAGTAATTGACATCTTCCCGATGCGAGATGCCGTCCTGGTGGAACTCGACCCCAAACCCGCCGAGCATCCCACCGACCGGCCAGAACGCGCCGTCTGGCGCGAATTTCACCGCGACCTGCTCGAACCCTGGGACGAACTCGAAGCCTTGCGCCGCAAAGCAGAAGCGCCCTGCGACAAACACGAGGGCGGCGAGTGCGACTGCGGGAAAAAATGAGCGACCCCTGGAGCGAACCCCAAACCATTCTGGTCGTCCTGGCGCACCCCGACGACCCAGAATTTTTCTGCGGCGCCACCCTGGCACTGTGGGCCAGCCAGGGACACAAAATTGACTACTGCCTGCTGACCTGCGGTGACAAGGGCCGCAACGAACACAACCGCGACCTGCCCGCCGAGGCGCTCTGCGAAATCCGGCACGCCGAGCAAAACGCCGCCGCCAAAATTTTGGGCGTGCGCTCGGTCAATTTTCTCGCCAACGAAGACGGCTGCCTCGTCCCCGACCTGGCCCTGCGCCGCGACATCTGCCGCGAAATCCGCCGCCACCGCCCAGACGTGGTCGTCACCTGCGACCCGCAAAACCTGTTCGCCAGCTACGGCCTCAACCACCCCGACCACCGCGCCGCCGGACAAGCCACCCTCGACGCCATCTTCCCCGCCGCCGGAAACGAACTCTTCTTCCCCGAACTCCAACGCGAAGGCTTTGAGCCACACAGCCCCGCCGAAATCTGGGTCTCACTCACCAACCAGCCCGACACCAGCCTCGATGTCACCGCCACCTGGGAAACCAAAATCCGCGCCCTGATGGAACACAAAAGCCAGATTGGCGAAGCGGAAAAACTGGCAGAACGAATGCGCTCCCGTCACAGCCAAGACTCGACGGATGACGCCCCGCGCTACGAAGAAAAATTCAAAGTCATCCGCTGGCGATAAACGCCAGCGAAAAACTCCCATGAACATCCATTTTTTAGACGAAGCCCAGGCGCTTTTCTCCTACACGCAAAATTTACGGCGCGATTTTCACATGCATCCCGAACTCGGCTTTCGGGAAACGCGCACCTCGGGCATCATCGCCCGCGAACTGCGCGAACTGGGGCTGGAAGTCAGCACCGGTCTCGCCAAAACCGGCGTGATGGCGCTGATTGAAGGCGCCCGCCCCGGCCCGGTGGTGATGCTGCGCTTCGACATAGACGCCCTGCCCATCCACGAACAAACCAACGCCGAATACGCCTCGCAAACCCCCGGCGTGATGCACGCCTGCGGCCATGACGGCCACACCGCCATCGGTCTGACAGTTGCCAGGCTGCTGCACGCCCACCGCGCCGAATTCGCCGGAACCGTCAAGTTAATTTTCCAACCCGCCGAAGAAGGCATGGGCGGCGCAGAAAAAATGATTGCAGACGGAGCGCTGCAGGAACCGCGCCCAGAGCGCGTGCTCGGCCTGCACATTTGGAACGAGAAACCGCTCGGCTGGCTGGGAATCGCCGCCGGGCCAATCATGGCCGGAGCCGCCGCCTTTAAAATCAGCGTCAGCGGCAGAGGCGGTCACGGGGCCATCCCCCACCTGGCGCTCGACCCAATCGTCGCCAGCGCCCAAATCATCAGCGCGGCGCAAAGCATTGTCGCCCGCAATGTTGACCCGCAGCAGGCTGCCGTCCTCACCTTCGCCAGCATTCACGGCGGCGAAGCCTTCAACGTCATCCCGGCGCAGGTGGAAATAACCGGCACCCTGCGCTACTTTGAACCAGAAGTGGGGCGGCTGATTTCGCAGCGGCTGGAGGAAGTGACGCAGCGCGTTGCGGAGGGGCTGGGCTGCGCGGCGAAAGTTGAAATTAACGACCTGACGCCCGCCGTCATCAATGACGAAGCCAGCACTCAACACGTTTTACGCGCCGCGCAAAATGCCCTGCCCGATCATAAAATTGATACGCGCGGGCACTTCACCATGGGCGCAGAAGATTTCGCCTTTTACCAGCAAAAAATACCAGGAACCTTCTTTTTTGTTGGCTCCACCAACGCGGAACGCGGCCTGGTCTACGGCCATCACCACCCCAAATTTGATTTTGATGAGGCTGTTCTGCCTCAGGCCGCCGCGCTGATGGCGGCAGCCGCGCTGGAAACACTCAGCCTCCGCTAAAATTCAAACGCCAAAGCCAGACGCCAGGAGAAAACCCTGGCGTCTGGCCGTTTAACCCCCAAATGATTGACAAAGCCGCCGGGGGGTGCTATCATTGCTCATAATAATCTGATTAATAGATTTTATAGGATTTATTGAATGGCTTCCGACTCCCTTTCCGAATTTGTCCGCTACCTGGCGGGCCACCCCGAATCTGAAACCAGCCTGCCCGCGCTGAGCGAACTGAGCCAGGCCTTGGGCATTTCGGTGGCGGGCCTGCGCGAACAGTTGGAAGTGGCGCGCGCGCTGGGGTTGGTGGATGTGCGTCCGCGCACCGGCATCCGCCGCCTGCCCTACACTTTTTTGCCAGCGGTTCGCCTCAGCCTGGGCTACGCCATGGCGCTCGACCCGCATCAGTTCCAGGTTTTTGCTGATTTGCGCAAGCACGTTGAAATGGCGTACTGGCACGAGGCCGCGGCGAAACTGACAGCCGAGGACCATTCCCAGCTGAAAGCCCTGCTGGAAAAAGCCTGGAGTAAACTCGACGGGCGCCCCGTTCAAATCCCCCACGAAGAACACAAACAACTGCATCTGATTATTTACAGCCGCCTCGAAAATCCTTTCGTCAGCGGGATTTTGGAATCCTACTGGGAAGCCTACGAGGCGATTGGGCTGAACGTCTTCACCGATTACGACCATCTGCGCGGCGTCTGGCGCTATCACCAGCAAATGGTGGACGCCGTTTGCTGCGGCGATTTTGACGCTGGCTACACCGCGCTGATTGAACACGCCGACATGTTGAGCGATTTGCTCGACCATGCTCACTAAACGTCCATTCTATTTTCTCTCGCCGAGGAGACCCATGACAGACCGAATTGTGAACGACTTTTCCATCACCGTAGGCACGGTGAACGGCTCTGGAAGTTCCACCGCCAACAACACCATCCTGCGCGCCATCTTCAAGATGGGCATTCCAGTTTCAGGCAAAAACCTGTTTCCATCGAACATTCAGGGGCTGCCCACCTGGTACACCATCCGCGTCAACAAAGATGGCTTCACCGCCCGCCGCAATGAACGCGAAATCGTCATCGCCATCAACCCCGCTTCGTTTGAAAAAGACGTTGCCAGCCTGGTGCCGGGCGGCGTGCTGTTCTACGAAGACTCCATCAAAATGCCCATCACCCGCGAGGACATCACCGTCTACCCGATGCCCATCAAACAGATTGTGCGCTCCGACCCGAATATCCCCTCCAACCTGCGCGACCTGGTCGGCAACATGGTCTACGTCGGCATTTTGGCGCAGATGATTGGCATGGATTTGGAAACCATCCGCGCCGCGCTGACCTTCCACTTCAAAGGCAAAGCCAAACCGGTGGAATTAAACTTCAACGCTGCCAGCGCTGGCGCCGAATGGGCCAAAACCAACCTGGAGAAAAAAGACCCCTACAGCCTGCAAGCGATGAACGCCACAAACGGCATGATTATGGCTGACGGCAACACCGCCGCCGCCCTGGGCGCGATTTACGGCGGCGTGCAATACGTGGGCTGGTACCCGATTACCCCCGCCACCAGCCTGGCCGAAACCCTCAACGAATACCTGCCCAAACTGCGCAAAGATGAAAATGGCAAAGCCACCTACGCCATCATCCAAACCGAGGATGAACTGGCCGCCATCGGCTCCTGTGTCGGCGCGGGCTGGGCTGGCCTGCGCGCCATGACCTCCACCTCCGGCCCCGGCCTGAGCCTGATGACCGAATTCGCCGGGCTGGCCTACTTCGCCGAAGTGCCGCTCGTCGTCTGGGACATCGTCCGCATGGGCCCCAGCACCGGCCTGCCGACCCGCACCTCGCAGGGCGATTTGTCCTTCGTCGCCAGCATGGGCCACGGCGACAGCGAAGCCATCATTCTGCTGCCCGGCTCAGTCAACGAATGCTTCCAGTTTGGCTGGCAAGCCTTTGACCTGGCCGAACGCCTGCAGGCGCCCGTCTTCGTGCTCAGCGACCTAGATTTTGGCATGAATCAGTGGATGACCGAACCCTTCCAATACCCCGACCGCCCGATGGATCGCGGCAAAATTCTCTGGGAGGAAGACCTGGAAAAACTCGGCGGAAAATGGGGCCGCTACCTGGACGCAGACGGCGATGGCATTCCCTACCGCACGCTGCCCGGCAACCGTCACCCAATGAGTTCCTACTTCACACGCGGCACCGGCCACGATGAATACGCGAAGTACAGCGAAGAACCACAAGTCTGGACGCGCGTGCTGGGACGCATCAAGAAAAAATATGAAACCGCCAAACAATACGTCCCCAAGCCGGTGCTGGATGGCAGTGGAAGCAAAATTGGCATCATCGCCTTTGGCTCCACCGAACCCGCCGTGCGTGAAGCCCGCGCCCTGCTGGCGAAAAAGGGCCTGCAGACCGATTTCCTGCGCCTGCGCGCCGTGCCCTTCACCCAGGAAGTGACCGATTTCATCAACGCGCATGAGGTCGTCTATGTTGTCGAAATGAACCGTGACGCCCAACTGCACCAAATGTTGACGCTGAAGCACATCCCTCAAGCCAGCAAATTGACGGCGATTGCCTTCAATGACGGCCTGCCGCCCACCGCCCAATGGATTTTCAATGACATCCTCGCCAAGGAGGAAAAATAACATGGTACAACCCCTTCCCCTCGCCGGAGCCAACGTTCAGGTGAACCTGGCCGGTCTTTCACGCAATGACTATCGCGGCGCGCCCAGCACCCTCTGCCAGGGCTGCGGCCACAATTCCATCGCCAGCCAAATCATCGCCGCCTGCTACGACATGAACATCGTGCCAGAAAACGTCGTCAAATTTTCGGGCATCGGCTGCTCCAGCAAAAGCCCCACCTATTTTCTCAATCGCTCCTTCGGCTTCAACAGCCTGCACGGACGCATGCCCTCCATTGCCACCGGCGCGCTCTTCGCCGACCGAACCGTCAAAGGCATCAGCGTTTCCGGTGACGGCGACAGCGCCAACATCGGCATTGGACAATTCAAGCACATGATGCGCCGCAACGCCAACATGGTCTACATCATCGAAAACAACGGCGTCTACGGCCTGACCAAGGGCCAGTTCTCCGCCACCGCCGACATCGGCCTGACCCTTAAAAAACAAGGCACCAACGAATACGCGCCGATTGACATTTGCGAAGAAGCCCTGATTGCCAATGCCTCCTTCGTGGCGCGTTCCTTCGCCGGGAATCCCAAACAGGTGAAAGAACTGCTCAAAGCCGCGCTGTCGCACACAGGCATCGCCGTGATTGACATCATCAGCCCCTGCGTCACCTTCAACAACCAGGACGAACACCTGCATTCCTACGCCTGGGGCAAAGACCACGAACAGCCTCTACACGAAATCACCTACGTTCCGGCGCGCGAGGAAATCATGCTCAAGGCCGACATGCAGGAGGGCGACATCGTGGAAGTGGCCCTGCACGATGGCTCCACCATCCGGCTGAAAGCGATTGACGCCAATTACGACCCAACCAGCAAACTGGCCGCGCTGACCATGCTGGAAAAATCGCGCGAAGAGAACCTGCTCGTCACCGGGCTGATTTATGTCGCCGAAAACAAGCCCGACATGATTGCCATGCACGACCTGACCGACCGCCCGCTCAACCGCCTGACCGAAAAAGAGCTGCGCCCCGCGCCGGAAACCATCGCAAAAATTAACGAGTTGATGTTCTAACCCCCGCCTCACCCAGCCCCTCTCGCGCAGAGAGGGGCTTTTTTATTGGAATCAGATATACTTGCGCCCATGCTCGCCATCGCCCCCAATTTTTCCCTGCCCGAAGAAGAACTACACTTCGACTACATCCGCGCCAACGGGCCGGGCGGGCAAAACGTCAACAAAGTTTCCAGCGCCGTCCAACTCCGCTTCGATGTCGCCAACTCGCCCAGCCTGACGCCCGAAATCCGCGCGCGTCTGATGCGTCTGGCGGGCAAACGACTGACAGCCGAGGGAATTCTCATCATCGAAGCGCGGCGCTACCGCAGCCAGGAACAAAACCGCTTCGATGCGCAACAACGCCTGGTCGCGCTGCTGCAAAAAGCGCTCGAAAAACCCAAAATCCGACATGCCACCCGCCCCGGAAAAACCGCCAGCGCCGCGCGCGTCTCTGACAAAAAACAACGCGGCGCCATCAAAAAAATTCGCAGCTACAACCCGGAGGAGTGGGAATGAAAAATTTACGCGCCCTGCTGGCCGGGCTGAGCGCCGCCGCCATCTGGGGCGGCATGTATGTGGTCAGCAAAGTCGTGCTGGAAATCATTCCGCCCTTCGCCCTGCTGACCAGCCGCCTGATTTTGGGATTTCTCACGCTCTGGCTGATTCTCGCCTGGCGCAAAACCGCCCCGCTGACGATGCGCCAATTTTGGCCGCTCTTCGGAGTCGGCTTCATCGGCTACGGCATTTCGCTCGGCTTTCAATTTATCGGCACCAAACTTTCCACCGCCGCCAACGGATCACTGGTCACTTCCGCCACGCCCGCGCTGGTGCTGCCCTTCGCCGCGCTGCTGCTGGCCGAAAAGATTACCGCGCGGCGCTGGCTGGCGATTTTAGTCGCCAGCCTGGGCGTGCTGGCGGTGATTGACCCACGCAGCGCTGATTTTTCCTCCTCGCTCTTTGTGGGGAATCTCAGCCTGTTGGGCGCGGCGCTGACCTGGGCACTGTACTCGGTGCTGGTGCGAAAAGTTTCGCCGGGCACAAATCTGATTCTGGCAACCGCCATTTTTCTGCTGGGCGGCCTGCCGCTGACGATACCAGCCGGGCTGTGGGAAATTTTCACGCAGGGAGTCGGCCCGATCACGCCCGCCATCCTCGGCGGAATTTTGTTTCTGGGAATCATCGCCACCGCCCTGGCTATGTTTCTGTGGAATTATGCCTTCGCCCACCTGAGGGCTTCCAGCGCCTCGCTGACATTTTTCGCTCAGCCGGTGGTCGGCAGCCTGCTCGGCTGGTTTTTCCTCGGCGAAAAAATCACCCCGCTCTTTTTAGTGGGCGGGGCCTTGATTGGGGTCGGAATTATCATCAGCGCGGGGGAATAATTACATCTTCTCGCCCACGTTGTGCAGCAGCGCCATATTTGGCGTGTGCATGGTATTGACTGGAAAGCCGCTGATGATGACCACCTGCTGGCCCGGTTTCACCCAGCCGGTGGCGGTCAATTTGCTGTCGGCCTGGTTGACCTTCTCGCGCAGCGTGGAAGACATCGGCACCAGATGCGGAAAAACGCCCCAGTAGAGCGAAAGCCGCCCATAGGTTTGCGCCACCGGCGTAAAGGCCAAAATCGGCACACGCGGGCGGGCCTTCGACATCAGCAGCGCGGTGCGCCCGCTTTGAGTAAAAACAGCCACTGCCGCCACGTTTAAATCGTGCGCCAGTTCGCGCGCGGCGCGAGTCATCGAGGCGGCGTCATCGTGGGTGGAAGCGTTGGGCGTGCTGTAGTGGCCCCATTCGGCAAAACTGGCTTCGGCCTGGCGCACAATGCGATCCATCATCTCCACCGCTTCCACCGGGTAGGCGCCGCTGGCAGTTTCGCCCGAAAGCATGACGGCGTCTGTGCCATCGAAAATGGCATTGGCGACATCCGAGGCCTCGGCGCGGGTTGGCAGCGGGTTGATAATCATCGAATCCAGCATTTGGGTGGCGGTGATGACCATTTTCCCGTGCAGGTTGGCCTGGCGGATAATGCGTTTTTGTTCGGTCGGCACGCGCTCTGGCGACATTTCCACGCCCAGGTCGCCGCGCGCCACCATCACGCCATCCGCCGCGTTGAGAATTTCTTCCAGGTTGGTGAGCGCTTCGGGTTTTTCCAATTTGGCAATCACCGGCGGGCGCACGCCCTGTTCGTCCAGGTCTTCCATCGCCTGGCGCACGGTCAAAATATCCTGGGCCGAGCGCACAAAAGAGATGGCGACAAAATCCACATTTTGCGACAGGCCAAAAGCCAGGTCGGCGCGGTCTTTTTCGGTGAAGCCGGGGATGGTCAATTTGGCGCCCGGCAGGTTGATGCCCTTGTGCGAGGAAAGTTTTCCGCCTACGCTGACTTTTGCCACCAGGTGCCATTCGTGGGATTCTTCCACCTGCAGGGCCAGGTGGCCGTCATCGAGCAGGATGCGATTTCCAGGGGCGACTGCCCCGAAGATTTCGGAAAACGCCACCGGCAAAAGCGGGCTGCCATCTGCGGGCGGTTGATGCCCCTCGGCGTAGAGTGTCACCCGCTCGCCCGCCGAAAGTTCCAGCGCTGGGTCGAGCGTTCCCACGCGAATTTTCGGGCCTTGTAAATCTTGTAAAATGCCAACGGCCACGCCAAGTTTTTCGGCGATTCGGCGGATGGCGGCGATGCGCTCGGCATGTTCGGCGTGCGTGCCGTGCGAAAAGTTGAGCCGGGCAACGTTCATCCCGGCGAGAATCAGTTTTTCCAGGGTTTCTTCGTCCTGGCAAGCGGGGCCAATGGTGGCGACTATTTTTGCGCGGCGTTCCATATCATTTTTCCTGTTCGATTCGAGCAGGCAGACAGGGCGCGAATTTCTCCCTGTCTGCTTGTTTTGTTTTACAGCCTAACACTTTACAGGTAGTTTAGTTCCCCGGCCTTGCGGGTCAATTCCTGGCGAAACTGGGGGTGGGCGATGCCAATCAGCGCCTGGGCGCGCTGGCGGATGGTTTTTCCGTACAGGTCGGCCACGCCGTATTCAGTGACGATGTAGCGGACGTGGTTGCGGCTGGTGACGACTCCGGCGCCGGGCTTGAGCATGGCGGCAATTTTGCTGACCATGCTGCCATCGCGCAAGGTGGAGACGCTGGGCATGGCGATGATGGGAACGCCGCCCTTGGAGCGTGAGGCGCCGTAGATAAAATCGAGCTGGCCGCCCACGCCGGAGTAAAGTTTGGGGCCAATGCTGTCGGCGCAAACCTGGCCGGTCAGGTCCATTTCGATGGCCGAGTTAATGGCGACCATGCGCTCGTTTTGGGCAATCACAAACGGGTCGTTGATGTATTCGGTGCGATGCAGCTCAATCAGCGGGTTGTCGTCCACCCAATCGTAGAGGCGCTGACTGCCCAAAATGAACCCGGCGACAATTTTTCCGGCGTGCAGGGTCTTGCGGGCATTGGTGAGAACCCCGGCTTCCACCAGGTCAATCACGCCATCGGCGAACAATTCGGAATGGACGCCCAAATCTTTTTTGTGGAAGAGATATTTCAGCACGGCGTCTGGGATGGCGCCGATGCCCATTTGCATGGTGGCGCCATCCGGGATTAAATCGGCGATGAAACCGGCGATTTTTTCCACCACTTCGGGGTCGCTCTCCTCCGACATTTTCATTTCGGAAATCGGGTAGTTGACCGGGACGATGTGCGTCAGGCGGCTGACGTGAATGAAGGAATCGCCGAGGGTGCGCGGCATTTGCTCGTTGACTTCGGCGATGATTACTTTGGCCGATTCTGCCGCTGTTTTGGTCAGGCCAACTTCAACGCCAAGTGAGCAAAATCCATGCTCATCGGGCGTGGAAACGTGAATCATGGCGACATCCAGCGGCAGGATGCCGTTTTTGAACAGCAGGGGAAATTCTGAAAGCAGCACTGGGGTGAAATCTGCCGCGCCGCTTTGAACGGCTTTGCGGACGTTGGCGCTGATGAACATGGTGTTGACGCGCAAATGGCCGACCATTTCCGGCGAAACGTAGTCTGCCGGGCCAATGGTCAGCGCCTGGCAGATTTCGACATCTTCCAATTGTGGGGCGCGCCGCACCAGCGCCGCCAGCAAATTTTTTGGCACCGAGACGTTGCCGGTGAGAAAAAGGCGCTGGTGTGACTGAATCACTTCCACCGCTTCATCGGCAGTTCGCACGCGCGACTGATAAATACTTTGCCACGACATGGCTATTCTTCCTCCTGCGCGACCCAGCGTTGCAGGTTGCGCATTTCACCGGCGTGGGTATTGACGGCAATCGCCAAAGCCGGGTTGGATTCAATCGCCGCGCTGGCGCCCAAATCGGCTACTTCGATGATGTAGGGCATGGCCGAGTTGACAAAAGCGTGCGTTGCCGTGCGCGCCACCACCCCCGGCACATTCGGGACGCAGTAGTGCATGATGCCTTCCTCGATGTAGGTGGGGTGGTCATGCGTGGTGGGGCGCGAAGTTTCAAATGAACCGCCCTGGTCAATGGACAGGTCAATAATGAGCGCGCGCTGTTTCATGGATTTGAGCGTTTCGCGCAGCACGACAATCGGCGAGCGCTCGCCAGGGACGAGAACAGCGCCAACGACCACATCGGCAAAAGCGCAGGCGCGATCTATGTTGCGGCGGGTAGACATCATCGTCACCACCTGCGGAAAACGCTCGTGAATGCGCTGAAGCGCGTCCATATTTTTATCCAACACGGTCACATGGGCGCCCATGCCCAGAAAAGCCATTGCCGCGCAAGTGCCAGAGGTGCCTGCGCCGATGATGACAATTTCGGCGGGGGGCACACCGGCAACCCCGCCCAGCAAAATCCCCTTTCCGCCCCAGTTGTTTTGCAGCAGGCGGGCAGCGATTTGCGCGGTCATCAGGCCGCCAATCTGGCTAAGGGCGCGCAGCACCGGCATCGAGCCATCCGCCAGGCGAATTTGCTCGTAGGCGATGGCGGTGATTTTATTCGCCAGCAGCGAGTCGATTCGATCCTGGCGGGTGGAGGCCAGGTGCAGCAGACCCATCAGAATTGCGCCCTCGTTCAGCCAGTCAATTTCATCCTGCATCGGGCGGGTTACTTTGAGCAGCAAGTCGGCCCGGCCAAACACTTCCTGCGGCGAATAAGCCAGGCGCGCCCCAGAGCGCTCAAACTCCTGGTCGGAAAAACCCGCCCCAAGACCAGCCTCGTGCTCGATAAAAACGGTATGTCCGCGCTGAACCAGCATCTCCACCCCGGCGGGCGACAGGCCAACGCGGTATTCAAACGGACGACGTTCTTTCGGAATGCC
>JAVHNW010000266.1:0-2289 GCA_036169755.1 bacterium
AGACTGCTAAAGCTCGGGCCGCCTGGCTCAGCGGAGAATGGGCGACCCTTTGCGCCAAACGCGCTTTGCTCCCTTTAGCTGTCTGACACATTTTGCGTGCACACTTCCATTATACCCAAACAGCCCGCCGCCGCGCGCATGGTAAAATTTTGCCATGCGTCTCAAACGGCTGTTCGATTTGTTGGTTTCGGCAGGCGGCCTCATCTTACTTTCCCCGCTTTTGCTTTTGCTGGCAGCGCTGGTGCGAATATTCATCGGCGCGCCGGTTTTTTTCCGGCAGCAGCGCCCTGGCCTGGGCGGTCAGCCTTTTTGGATTTTGAAATTTCGCACGATGAAAGACTCGCGCGACTCAGCCGGGAATTTGCTGCCAGACGCGCAGCGCCTGACTCGGCTGGGGAGGCTGCTCCGCGCCGCCAGCCTGGACGAAGTGCCAGAACTGTTCAACGTTTTGCGCGGCGAGATGAGTCTGGTCGGGCCGCGCCCGCTGTTGATGAAGTATCTGCCGCTCTACTCGCCAGAGCAGGCGCGCCGCCACACCATGCCGCCGGGCATTACCGGCTGGGCGCAAATTAACGGGCGCAACGCCCTCACCTGGCCGGAAAAATTTCGCCTCGACCTGTGGTATGTGGAACACTGGTCGTTTGGGCTGGATATGAAAATTTTGCTGCTGACGTTTGGAAAGGTTTTTCGGCGCGAGGGCATCAGCCAGCCCGGCCACGCCACGATGGAGGAGTTTCACGGCGAGCAGTAGATTTTTTTCGGGGAAATTTTTTCAGGAAAAGCCGAGGCCGCGTTCTTTGAGCGAAACCCAGCGCCCGGCGCCAATCACCAGATGGTCGAGCACATCCACATCCAGCATTTTTCCGGCCTGTAAGATGGCGCGGGTGACGGCCACGTCATCGGGGCTGGGGGTCGGGTCGCCGCTGGGGTGATTGTGAATCACAATCAGCGCGGAGGCGTTTTTGCGTATCGCCTCGCGGAAGATTTCTCCCACCCGAATTTGCGAGGAATTGACCGAGCCGCGGTACAAATCCACCGTTTCCAGCACGCGATTGCGCCGGTCGAGCAGCATCACGCGCAAATGTTCCTGTTCCAGCGCGCCCATTTCATACAGAACCAACGCGGCGGCATCGGCGGGTGAGTTGATGGACGGGCGCTCTTCCGGCGCTTCGAGAGTCAGGCGGCGGCCCAATTCAATCGCCGCCTGGATTTGCGCCGCTTTGGCCTCGCCCAGGCCATGTTGATGGAGCAGTTCGTCAAACGGAGCGCGGTGCAGGCCGCGAATTCCGCCAAAAGTTTGCAGCAGGCGCTGACCAAGCTGCACGGCATTTTCGCCCGGCACGCCAACCCGCAGCAAAATGGCAAGCAGTTCGGCGTTGGAAAGCGCCTGCGGGCCAAGTGCGGCCAGCCGCTCACGCGGGCGCTCGGTTTGCTGCAAATCGGTGATGCGGTAGGCGGCGCGCGCCAGTTCAGATTCGGTCATGCGCGCGAATCCAGCACTTCGGCAATGTGAAGTACACGCGGTTTTTTGCCCTGGCGATGCAGCCCCGCGGCGATGTGCAGGATGCAGCCGGTATCGGCAACCACCAGAGTCGGTTCACCGGGCAGCGCTTCCAGGTTGGAAATTTTCCGCTGAAGCATTTCTGCGCTGATTTCGGGCTGTTCCACGCTGAAGACGCCGCCAAAACCACAGCAGTCGCCGGACTCTGGCAGTTCCACCAGCCGCGCGCCCTGCACCGCCGCCAGCAGCGCCAGCGGCTGACGCTCCACCCCCAGGTGACGGCTGAGGTGGCAGGAAGCGTGGTAAGCCAGGTCGCCATCCCAACGCGCGCCGAGTTCCGTCACCCCCAAAACATCCACCAAATATTGCGTAAATTCAAAACTGCGCGCGGCCAGCGCCTCGGCGCGCGGCAGCCAGGCCGGATCATCCGCAAAAAGTTCCGGGTAGCCGTGTACCAGCATGGCGGCGCAGGAGCCGGAAGGCAAAATGACCGGCGCCGAGTCGGCCTCGAAAACGCGGAGGATTTGCTCGGCCATGCGGCGCGCGTCTGAACGCAGCCCGGCGTTGAAAGCGGGCTGGCCGCAGCAGGCTTGCCCCTGCGGAAACGTGACTTCCACGCCCAGGCGGCGCAAAACGTTGACCAGCGCTTCGCCGGTTTGCGGGCGGAAGGTATCCACCAGGCAGGTGACGAACAACTGAACATGAGACATGACGCTTTCCTTTTTTACCCAATCGTGGTAATGATGGTCTTGCGGGCGCCCGCCTGCCGCAGCGCCCTGGCCATCGCT
>JAVHNW010000267.1:0-2247 GCA_036169755.1 bacterium
GTTGCAGGCGTCTCATCATAAACCCTCCAAAAAAAATAGCCCCGCAGGGCTAATTGGGACCAAACAAAAATTCCAGCCAAATTTGCCAGGGGTCCATTTGCTGCATGGGCGGCGGCGGGGTGGGGGTGGGCGCAGGGATGGCGCCAGGGACGCCGAGCGGCGCCAGGACTTTGTCGCCGGGCTGAGTCATGCCGCCTTGTTCTCGCGCCCATTGAACGACTGCGGCCTGGGAGGTGGCGTAGGCGACTTGCGTTTGCAGCGCGCTTTGTGTGACCATGATGCCGGTGGCCTGGACGCTGACGGTGGCGGCTTCATTTTGCAGGCGGGCCAGGCTTTCCAGGCGGTTGTTGAAATCTAAAATCAACAATAGCAGTGCGCCAATGCCGATAAAAATGAAAATACGGCGAAAGTTGATGGTGAGAGGCCCTAGTTTCATGAATGTATTGTAACAAAAAACCCGCGGAATGCGGGTTTTTTGTGTGTGCCGAAGGAGGGATTTGAACCCTCATTCCCTTGCGAGAACTACGCCCTGAACGTAGCGCGTCTGCCAATTCCGCCACTCCGGCATGGGTGCTGCTCTGGCTTGAGCGGATGGTATTTTACTCTAGATTGGTGATTTGTCAACCTGTTCGGGCGCGCTTTTGGCAATGGTATAATGGCGCGATGGTTTTCCCCTATTCTTACTTTGCCGAGGAGACGCGTCGTGGCGTTTAATCCGATTAATTGGTTGCTGGGTTTGTTTTCGTTGGACATTGGCATTGATTTGGGGACGGCCAATACGCTGGTTTTTGTGCGCAACAAAGGAATTGTCATTAATGAACCCTCGTGGGTGACGATTGATAAACGTTCACGCGAGCCGATGGCGGTTGGTCTGAAGGCCAAGGAAATGATGGGCCGTACTTCCAGCAATCTGGTGGCTGTTCGGCCCGTGCGAGACGGGGTGATTTCGGAATTTGATGTGACGCAAATTATGCTGGCTCACTTCATCCGGCAGGTGCATGAGCAGAGCGTGGTTCCCCTGCCGCGTCCGCGCGTGGTGATTGGGGTTCCGGCGGGCGTGACCGAAGTGGAAAAACGCGCCGTGCATGATGCCGCCATGGCGGCGGGCGCGCGCGAGGCCTATCTGATTGAAGAGCCGGTGGCGGCGGCATTGGGCGCTGGTTTGCCCGTTGGCGAGGTCAAAGGCTCGATGGTGGTGGATATTGGCGGCGGCACGACTGAAGTTGCCGTGATGTCAATGGGCGGTGTGGTCGCGGCGCGTTCTCTGCGCGTGGCTGGCGATGAAATGGATCAGGACATCGTTCAGTATGTTCGCAATAAATACAATTTACTGATTGGCGAAGGTGTGGCCGAGCAGGTGAAAATGAAAATCGGTTCGGCCTATCCCTTGCCGCAGGAACGCACGATGGAAGTGCGTGGCCGCAACCTGGTGACTGGCCTGCCGGAATCGGTGGAAGTTTCCTCGGTCGAAGTGCGTGATGCGCTCTCCGGCTCGATTCAGGTGATTGTGGACACCATCCGCGAGGCGTTGGACGAGATTCCGCCCGAAGTGATTGCCGACCTGATGGAAACCGGCATCTGCCTGGCGGGCGGCGGTGCACTCATTCAGGGCTTGTCCGAGCGGCTGGCCGACGAACTCAATCTGCGCGTTTGGCAGGCCGAGGACCCGCTGACTTGTGTCGCGCGTGGCACGGGCGTTGTGCTCAATGATTTTGAGACCATGCGCCCCTACCTGGTCAGCCTGGAGCGCGGCAGCACCCGTCACCGCGCTGGATAAAAACAGCCGGGCTGTGAAAACTTAACAATGAAAGATTCATTTCGCGTAGCGATTTTATTTTTTGTGATTGCAGGAATTTTGGCGCTGGCTCTGGGGGGCTACCTTGGTTTTATTTCAGAGCGCTTCAATGTTTTACTGACCGCCACCCAGGGCTGGGTCTCCACCCGTTTTGTCGCCATTCAGGAATTTATTTTGCTGCCGCGTCAATCGGCCACCCTGATTCAGCGCAATGCCCAACTGGAGGCGGAAGTTTCGCGCCTGCAGGCGCAGATTGTCCAATATCAGCAGCAAGTGGCGCAGACGGAGGCGCTGGCGGCGCTGGTTAATTTTTCGCGCGCCCGTTCCGAAAACTCCTACACGGCGGCCTCCGTCATCGGGCGCGACCCCAGCCCCTTTTTGCATTACATCATCCTTGATCGCGGCTCGGCGGATGGCATTCAGCGGGGAATGCCAGTGATTACCGAGAAAGG
>JAVHNW010000268.1:0-2240 GCA_036169755.1 bacterium
GCGCTGGAGCGGCTGGAGGAAATCCCTGGCGTGAGGGTTTTCGGCCCGGATGCCAGCCACAAAGGCGGCGTGGCCGCCTTCACGCTCGACTGTGCCCATCCGCACGATGTCGCCCAAATCCTTGACCAGGACGGAGTCGCTGTTCGCGCCGGTCATCATTGCGCCCAGCCTCTGCACGAAAAATTCCATATCCCCGCCACCACCCGCGCCAGTTTCTACCTCTATTCCACCAGGGGTGAAGTGGATAAATTGGTGGCGGGCATTTACAAAGTCAGAGGCTATTTCGCCTGACCTTTCCCGATTCATCATTCAGCCCTTCCTCATTTCCCATGGACGACCTCTACCGCGAAGTAATCATCGAACATTACAAAAACCCCGCTTACAAGGGGCATCTCGACCCGCACGATTACGCCTTTGAAGACAGCAACCCGCTCTGCGGCGACCACATCGAAATCACCCTGCGCGTGGACGAAAATGGCAGCGTGGCCGAAGCCGCTTTTGACGGTCACGGCTGCGCCATTTCACAAGCCTCCGCCGATTTGTTGATTGAGTCGATCCTCGGCAAACCGGTGGAAGACATCAAAAGCCTGACCAAACAGCACATTCTCGACCTTTTGGGGATTGAACTCGGCCCGGTGCGCCTCAAATGCGCCCTGCTCTCGCTCAAAGTTCTCAAAGGCGGGTTGTACGGCCTGGGCGAAACACTGGAGGAAGCCTGATGTTTAATTACACCGCGCTCGACCCGCAAAAGGTCAGCTTTTACCGCATCGCTCCGCTTTCTGACCTGCCCAACGGCCAGCGCCTCTTTTTTGAAATTGAAGACAAAGCGATTGTCATTTTCAACATTGCCGGGCAGATTTTTGCCATTGGCGACCTTTGCACCCACGATGACGGCCCACTCGGCGATGGCGAAATTGAAGACCACAACATCGTCTGCCCCCGGCACGGCGCCGAATTTGACCTGCGCACCGGCCAGGTAAAAATGATGCCCGCCGTGCAAGATATTCCCGCCTACCCGGTGCGGATTGTGGATAGCGTGATTGAGGTAGGCATCCCCTCCGATTAAATGGAACAATCCTCCGCCAGCCTGAATTGGAACACCGCCTACAAACTGCTCAGTGGAGCAGTTCTGCCGCGCCCGATTGGCTGGATTTCCACCGTCAACGCCGCCGGGCAGCCCAACCTGGCGCCGTTTTCTTTTTTTAACGTGGTCTGCGCCAACCCACCGACCGTTTTATTCTGCCCGATGATTCGCGCGGCCACTGGTGGCGCAAAAGATACTCTCAGCAACGCGCGCGCCACCGGCGAATTTGTCGTCAACATCGTCACCGAAAGGCTGGCGGCGGCGGTCAACCGCTCCTCGGTGGAAGCCCCGCCCGAAATCAACGAATTTGAATTCGCCGGGGTCAGCGCAGCGCCCTCCGCCGCCGTCCGCCCGCCGCGTGTGGCGCAAAGCCCCATCCACCTCGAATGCCGCGTAACGAAAATCATCGAAATCAGCGCCCAGCCCGGCGGCGGCAGTATCGTCATTGGCGAAGTGCTCCATTTTCATATTGCGGAAGAAATGCTCATCGGCGCTGATAAAATTAATGTGAGCGCCCTCCAGCCCATCGGGCGATTGGCCGGAAATTTCTTCTGCCGGGCGGATTCACTCTTCGAGATGGAACGCCCCCCAGCCTGGCGCCCACCCGAATCAGCCGAATCGCCCCGCTTGGTTCTGCTGCGCCGATTAACTTCCCGCCTTGAGCGGCTCTCCGTCGATTCGATTTGGGCGCGGCGCGCCAGCGGCTTGCGCGGCTCGCTGCTGAAGGCGCTTTCCGCCGCCGAAACGGGAAACCCGCCCGCCGATGCGGCGCTCGACCTGCTGATTGAGCGCAGTTTTGAGATTTTGAGCAAATCGGCGCGCGAAATTCCCGACCCCGAAAAACAATTGTGGAGAAATATTCATGGCGCGTAACTATGCCAACGCCTCGCCAACCCAGTTCCAGCGCCTGCCGGAATATCGCCGTGACGATGCCTGGATTCGGGCTTTTTTGCGCAGCGCCCTAATCGGCCACCTGGGGCAGACGCGTGACGGACAGCCTTTTGTCACGCCGACAAATTTTTGGTTTGACGAGCCGCGTCACGTCATTGTTTTTCATTCCAATATTGTCGGGCGACTGCGCGACACGCTGGACAATTCGCCGCGTGTTTGTCTGGAAGTGAGCGAGCTGGGGCGATTTTTGCCATCCAACCTAGCG
>JAVHNW010000269.1:0-2218 GCA_036169755.1 bacterium
CCTGCCCGCCATCCGCGCCGCCATCGCCGCCGGAATCAACGTCAACGTGACGTTGATTTTCTCGGTGGAGCGTTACCGCGCCGTGATGGACGCCTACATCAGCGGCCTGGAAGACCGGCTGCTGGCGGGCGGCACAATTGAAAACATTCACTCAGTCGCCTCGTTTTTCGTCTCGCGCATGGATAGCAAAATTGACCCGCGCCTGCCGGAAAATTCGCCCCTGCGCGGCAAAGCCGCCATTGCCAACGCCAAACTGGCCTACGAAGCCTTTCAGCAGCTTTTTTCGGAAGCGCGCTTTGGCAAACTGCAGTTGGCGCAGGCCAATTATCAGCGTCCGCTGTGGGCCTCCACTGGAACGAAAAACCCGGCCTACCCCGACACGCTCTACGTTGACACGCTAATTGGCCCGGCCACCGTCAACACCGTGCCGCCCGCCACGCTCGACGCCTTCCGCGCGCACGGCGCCGCCGCCCAAACCATCACCACCGGGCTGGAGGAGGCCAAAGCCAGCCTGGCCGCGCTCGAACAAAGTGGAATTTCGCTGCAAAACGTCACCGATGAATTGGAAGCCGAGGGGGTGAAATCATTTGCCGATGCGTTCAGCGCCCTGCTGGCCTCGGTCGAAACCCGGCGGAAAAACGCGCTGGAGCAGCTTGGCCCACTACAGGCCGCGACAGCCGCGGCCATTCAGCGCCTGGAATCCGCTTCGGCGCCCGCCCGTCTCTGGGCGCACGACCCGACCCTGTGGACAAATGACCCCGCCGGACAGGCCGAAGTCAAAATCCGCCTGGGCTGGCTGACTTTGCCCGAAACCATGCGCCCGGCCCTCGCCGAAATGACCGCCTTCGCCGCTGAAATCCACGCCGCAGGAATAAACAAAACCCTCCTGCTGGGCATGGGCGGCTCATCGCTGGCCCCCGAAGTGCTTTCACTGGTTTTTGACGCGCCAGGTTTCGCCATCCTCGATTCCACTGACCCCGGCCAGGTTCGCGCCGCCATCGCCGCCTTTCCGCCCGCCGAAACCCTCTACATCGTCTCCAGCAAATCCGGTGGCACGGCGGAAGTCATGTCGGCCTTTGAAAATTTCTGGTCACTGGCGGATGGCGATGGCAGTCACTTTATCGCCATCACCGACCCCGGCACCTCGTTGGAAAAACTCGCCAAAGAACGCGGCTTCCGCAAAGTTTTCAACGCCGACCCGACCGTGGGAGGCCGCTATTCGGCGCTGACCGCCTTCGGGCTGGTTCCCGCCGCGCTGATGAAGCTCGACCTGGAGCGGATACTTTCCCGCGCCGCCTGGATGATGCGCGAATGCGCCGCCGAGAAACCCGCCGCGCGCAACCCCGGCCTGACGCTGGGCGCGATTCTCGGACAGGCGGCGCTCACTGGCCGGGACAAACTCACCATCCTGACGGATGATGTGCTCGCCCCGGTTGGCGCCTGGCTGGAACAGCTGATGGATGAATCGAGCGGAAAAATTGATCGGGGAATTTTGATTGTGGACGGCGAAGCGCAGCACCCGCCAGAGTTCTACGGCCAAGATCGTATTTTCGCCTACCTGCGCCTGGACGGACAGCGAGACGCTTTCGCCGCCGCCCTGCGCGCCGCCGGTCAGCCCGTGCTGGAATTTCGGCTGGAAGGACGCTACGACTTGTTTGCCGAAATGTACCGCTGGGAAGTTGCCACCGCCATCGCCTGCGCGGAAATTGGCGTCAACGCCTTCGACCAGCCGGACGTGCAAATTGCCAAAGATATTGCCAAAAAGAAAATTGCCGAATACCGCGCAAAGGGAAAATTGGGGACGGGAAAATTTATCCGCGCGGCAGACGCCCCCGCCGCCCTGAAGAATTTTCTCGCCCAGGCGCGCCCCGGCGATTACCTGGCGATTAACGCCTATCTGCGGCGCAACCCGGCCATGAACGCCGCCCTGCAGGAATTACGCCAAAAACTGGGCGAGCAAAGCGGCCTGCCGACCACGCTCGGCTTCGGGCCGCGCTTCCTGCACTCAACCGGCCAACTGCACAAAGGCGGCGCCAACAACGGGCTGTTTCTGCAAATCACCGCCGATTCGGCGCACGACCTGGATATTCCCGGCCAGGGAATGAGTTTTGGCACGCTCGAACTGGCGCAAGCCCTGGGCGATTACGAATCGCTGGAAGCGCGCGGTCGGCGCATTTTGCGGATTCACCTTGCCGCGCCGGAAAACTTGCAGGATTTG
>JAVHNW010000270.1:0-2196 GCA_036169755.1 bacterium
AAACCATCGTGCTGATTTCTATCATCCCGGCGGCGCTGGGCGTGCTGACTTTGGCCCTGCTGGCGCATGAGGTGAACATCAAACCCCAGGCGGCCTCCCCCCTCTTCAGCCTGGAAGGGTTGGACAGCCGCTTCAAAATATTTCTCCTGGCGGCGGTTTTATTTACCCTGGGAAATTCATCCGATGCGTTCATCATTCTGCGCGGACAGGAACGCGGCTTGTCGGTGCTGCAAATCATGGGCATGTTGCTGACCTTCAACGCGGTCTACACCGTGCTGGCCGGGCCGCTGGGCGCACTCTCCGATAAAATTGGCCGCCGCAAGTTAATTCTGGGCGGCTGGCTGGCCTATGGGTTAATTTACATCGGCTTTTCTGCCGCGCAAACGGGAGGCCAGGTCTGGCTGCTGTTTGGCCTGTACGGCCTGTACTACGCCGCCAGCGAAGGCGCCGCCAAAGCCTATGTCGCAGATTTGGTGCCCGCCGAGCGGCGCGGTACCGCCTACGGTTTGTTCAACGCCGCCATTGCGCTGACGGCTCTGCCCGCCTCGCTGATTGCCGGTCTGCTCTGGCAGGGCTTTGGCGCGTGGAACGGATTTGGCCCTGGCGCGCCATTTTTGTTCGGGGCGACCATGTCGCTGGCCGGGCTGGCGCTTTTTTCCCGCATTAAATAGCGCGCTTTCCCCCACATTATGGCTGGGGCAAAATGCTGAACAAATTTCCGGCGCTGCTTCCCTGCACTTCGGGGAAGAAACTTTGCCAGGCGCGGGCGGGCGGCACCTGAAATTCACCGGCCAGCGCCGGGACAAGAGTGTACGTCAGCACATAAGTCCCCGCCTCCAGGTAGGCGGCGCTCCAGCGCAAATGGTCGTCATAAATTTGCGGCGTGTTAAAACTCCACCAGCCCCAACCGCGCTCAAATGGATTTTCGGGGGTGAAAAATTCCGTCTCCAGCGAGATTTCGCCCTGCTGGCTGGTTTTCAGCGCCGGGTTGGCGATTTCTGCCCCAGCGGGAGCGTAATCTTCCACGTTGACGTAGTACATGGCTGAGGGGAGAGTCAGCGTCACGCGCACGGTAACCCGCCCCGGCAGGTCGCTCAGCTGCCAGGCGCTGACCGGCTGACAGTTGCCATCAGAGCAATTCAAATAGTCGCGGCTGACGGCGATGCCCGCATTCAGCGTGGGCGCGTCCTGAGCCGGGCGCAGCACGCTCAAATCGGCGCGGTAGAACAATTGACCGGCGCCCTCGCCGCGCTGAATCAGGAGTTCATTCGGCGAGCGCAGGTAAAGCCCGTCCAACGCGGAGAGAATTTTCTGCGGGGTTTGCCCCTGACCGCTGACCAGCGGCGAGCCGTTCAGCGTGGCGCCAAAGGAATAATTGGAGGCCAGGTCGCCGCTGGCGCGCAGCATGGCGGCGAGCGCGCGCAAGGCCCAGGCGCTTTCCATGCCCGAAGACCAGCCGCCCTGCGGCGCGCGGCTGAAAACGAGAAAACGCAGCGCGTCTTGCATCAGCGGTGAAAGCGGCGCATGTTCGGCCAGCGCCATCAGCGCCACCGCCGTCTGATAGGCGGGAGTCGCGGGCAGGGAGGCGAAGCGCCTGTCGGCCTGCCAAAAAGCGCCAGTCGCCGAGCGCTGGGCGCTTTGTTCCAGGCTGCCGAGCAGGCCAGCCTGTTCGCTGCCCAATTTCAACAGGGAGAGATAATTCATCGCCTGCGAAGCCGGGGAAAGCAGTTCGCTGCGCCCGCTCAGCGCCAGCAGATAGGGTAAGGCCCAGCCGCCTTCGAGTTCGGCGGGCAGAGTCGATAGGTCGGCGTAGAACAGGAAGGAGAGTTCGTCCATTTCGGCGGAGCGCATTTGTTCCACCGGTTGGCGCGCCAAAATTTCCTTTTGCAACAGGGCGCGGGCATTGTCAAAGACAAAATTCCAATCGCCGCTGCCGCTGACTGGGGGCAGAGCGTTGTGCAGGCGGGCCTCGTTGAGCGCCAGCAGAACATGGGCGGTCAGGCGCGTATCCGAAACGGCGTCATAGCGATTGGACCAGTACCATTCCCAGCCGCCATCACTGTTTTGGTGGCGAATGAGCCGCTGAACATTTTGGGCAACTTCGGGTGGCAGGGAAAAGGCCGCGCCCGAATCGCTCACGGCGAACATCGCCAACAGGTACGAGGCGATTTCCTCGTCACTGGAAAATTCATCCGG
>JAVHNW010000271.1:0-2184 GCA_036169755.1 bacterium
GACTACGAAAACTCCACCCTGCTCTACGTCACCAGCGACATCCCCGAACCCAATCAACCCGGTTACGAACCCGCCGTCAACAAAGCGCTTTTGCAACTGGCTCAGGCCAGCGGTGGACGCATGCTGGCGCTTTTTACCAGCTACGCGCAGCTCAAACGCTGCTCACAAGCCATCAGCAGCGCACTGCGCGCCCAGGAAATCCAGGTGTACGAGCAGGGCGAAGGCGCCTCTCCAGCGGCGCTGCTGGAGGCCTTTAAGGCCAATCCGCGCGCGGTGCTGCTGGGGACGCGCTCCTTCTGGGAAGGCGTGGATTTGCCCGGCGAAACGCTTTCGGTGGTGGCGATCACGAAAATTCCCTTTGAAGTCCCCTCCGACCCGATTGTTGCGGCGCGCTCCGAAACCTTTGAAGACCCATTCGGCCAGTACCAGGTGCCAGAGGCGATTCTCAAATTCCGCCAGGGATTCGGGCGGCTGATTCGCTCTGACAGCGACCGGGGCGTGGTCGCCGTCCTCGACCGGCGCGTGCTGACAAAACAATACGGCAGGCTCTTCATCCAAAGCCTGCCGCAATGCAGCCTGCGCCAGGGCAGCGCCAGCGATTTGCCGCGCCTGACCGAAAAGTGGTTGGGCTGACCCGCCGTCAAAATAATGAGCGCAACGCGCCAATCAACGCCTCCGATTGTCCTTCCAGCACCGTGCGCGGGTCAAGAAGGAGGCGTCCGGCCTCGGCGCGGGCGTCGATCGGCGGAGATTGTTGACGTAATTTTTTGAGAAACGAATCGGGTGATTTGGCTGACAGGCTGAGCGCCCAGGTCGGCAAAACCTGCCCCGGCAGTGAGCCGCCGCCGACAGTCGACTCTGACGGGATAACCTGACCAAAACCAAGCCGCTGCTGCCAGTCTTCGGCGCGGAGTTTGAGGCGCTGCGGCGTCTGCGCCATCATCTGCCAGATGGGGATTTCACGCACAGCCTCGTCCTTGAGATAATGCAAGAGCGTGGCGTCCAGCCCGGCCAGGCAACTTTTATCGGCCCGCAGAGCGCGCGCCAGCGGGTGTTTTTTGATTTTCTCCAGCAGCGCCTTGCGCCCCAAAATAATCCCGGCCTGCGGGCCGCCCAATAATTTATCACCGGAAAACATGACCAGATCCGCGCCCGCCGCCAGCGCTTCTTGAACTGTCGGTTCGTGTTCCAGACCGAAATCGGCAGTGTCGAGCAGAGCGCCAGAACCGAGGTCATCCAGCAGCGGCAGGCCCAGAGAATGCGCCAGGTCGGCAATCGCGCGCAGTTCAGGTTCTTCGGTGAAGCCGCTGAGTTTAAAGTTGGAGCGGTGTACGTGCAAAAAAACAGATTTTGCGGCAGAGGAGGGCAGCGAAAGCGCATCGGCGTAGTCGGCCAGGTGAATTTTGTTGGTCGTGCCGATTTCCAGTAATTTGGCGCCGCTTTGTTTCATCACTTCCGGCATCCGAAAACCGCCGCCAATTTCCACCAGCTGCGAGCGGGCGATAACCACATTTTTGCCCTTCGCCAGGGCAGAAAGCGCCAACAAAACTGCCGAGGCGCAATTATTGACGACCATTGCCGCCTCGGCGCCAGTCAGCCGTTGCAAAATGGCTTCGGCGTGAATCAGGCGTGAGCCGCGCTTGCCGGTATCGAGATTAAATTCCAGGTTGGTGTACCCGGCGGAGGCCAGAGTCATGGCCTGAATGGCCGCCCGGCTGAGCGGGGCGCGCCCCAGGTTGGTGTGCAAAATGACGCCCGTTGCGTTGATGACCGGCTCCAGCGAGAGTTTGCTCCACGCCGCGAGACGAGCGGCGGCCTCAGCCAGGATTTCCTGCTTTGACGGGGCGGCGGCGCCAGCCAGGATCTTCTCCCGAATTTCATCCACCACTTCACGCAAAGCACGAAGCGCCAGCGGGCGGCCAAAGCGAGCCGCCAAATCTTCCGATTCGCGCAGCAGCGCGTCAATGGCGGGCAGGGCGCGCGGTGAAGTCATGGTTTTTCAACCGGCGGCAGGCCTTCGCGCCAGCGCAGGAAAAATTCAATCACCGCCGCGCCGATTGCCAACCACAGCGCCACCGGAAAGCTGAGCACGCGCCCGGTTTGCAGCCAGAGCAGGGTTGCGCCGTACATGCCAACCCACAGCGCCTCGCGCACGATGCTGCGTGGTGAAACTCCCGGCGCAAA
>JAVHNW010000272.1:0-11207 GCA_036169755.1 bacterium
CGCGAATGTGTGCTGGTCAAAATCAACGCTGAAGGTCTGACGGGCTGGGGCGAATGTGTCGCCGACCGCGACCCCGGCTACTCCTACGAAACCACCGGCACGGTACTGCACATTTTGAGAGATTTTCTTATACCGCTGATGGAAGGCCAGGAAGTGGCCGATGCCGCCGAATTTCAGCGCCGCGTGGCGGCTGTACGCGGCCATCACCTGGCGAAGGCCGGGCTGGAAATGGCGATTTGGGATTTGCTCGGCAAACGCCAGGGCAAAAGCCTGCGTCAACTTTTTGGCGGCGCGCGCCAGGCGGTGGAAGTGGGCGTTTCGGTCGGCATTCAAGATACCAGCGCCGACCTGGTGCGCGTAGTGGAGGGCTACATCGCCAGCGGCTACCGGCGGGTCAAAATCAAAATCAAGCCGGGGCGCGATGTCAGCGAAGCGCAGGCGGTGCGCCGCGCTTTTCCGGCGATGCGCCTGCAGGTGGACGCCAATTCGGCCTACAGCCTGGCAACCGCCTCGGCGCTGAAACCACTTGATGAGCTCAATCTGCTGCTGATTGAGCAGCCGCTTTACGAAGATGATATTTGGGACCACCGCCGAATGCAGCGCGAGTTCAAAACGCCGATTTGCCTCGACGAGAGCATCGTCAGCCCGCGCCACGCGCGTTACGCGTTGGAAATGGAAGCCTGCCGCGTCATCAACATTAAACCGGGGCGCTGCGGCGGGTTGAGCCAGGGGCTGGAAATTCACGAGCTGTGCCGCAAAGCCGGAATCCCCGTCTGGTGCGGCGGAATGCTGGAAACCAACATTGGCCGCGCCACCAATCTGGCGCTGGCCTCGCTGCCGGGCTTCAGCCTGCCCGGCGATATTTCGGCTTCGGCGCGCTACTATGCCCAGGACGTGACCCTCGAAACCTTTACGCTGAACGCTGACAGCACCATCAACGTGCCGAGCGCGCCCGGAATTGGCGTGACAGTGGATGAAAATGCCGTCAAAAAATTTGCGTTTTAGACCCCAAAAGCAACTTTTGGCCGCCTTGCTGGCGGCCATTTTCTTGATTTCGGCCTGCGCCCCGGGGCTGGCCGCGACACCCGCGACACCCGCGCCCGCCACCCCGCCGCTGGCGACACCCGCGCCGACAGCGCTTCCGCGCCTGTGGATTGCGCCCTCCGTGCCGGAAAAACTGCGGGCAGCCGCCTCTGCCCTCCCGCTGGAGCAGGTTGCGGAGGCCGGGCGGGCGACCATCCGGCTGGAAGCCGCCGCCGAAGATTCGCCCGGCGCGCTGTGGATTTATGCCTTCGTGGCCGCTTTCCCCACCGTTGAAGATGAAATTTCCTTTGCGCAGGCCAAAGCCGCTTTTTTGGGGGAGACGCCGCGCCTGCTGTTAACCGCCTCCACGCTGGAGGCGATGAAAACGCTCTTTGGCGGCGAGCCAGGCCCCGGCGTGGAAATTTTCCCCGCTGAAGGGCTGACCGAGGCGCTTTGGCAAGATTCCGCTGCGAGGGCGATTGTGCCCTTCGAGCAGATTTCCCCAAAAATGAAAGTGCTGACGCTGGCACCCGCCGCTGGCAGGGCGCTGGCACCCGCCGCTGGCAGGGCGCTGGCAGGACAATCGCCGCTGTGGAAGTCGTTTGACCCGCAAGCGTACCCGCTAAAACTTGTTTTTACCACCGGAAATTTGCCCCTGCCCTCCACCAACCGCGACTCCGCGAAACTGACGACCCTGGTGATGACCGGCGTGACCGCGCTGGTGCGGGCCACCGCCGCCAAAATGGAAACAAAAGGCCTGACGTATCCTGGCGAAGCCGTGCGCGGCTGGCTGCGCGAGGCCGATATTGCCCATATTTCCAACGAAATTCCCTTTGCCGAGAACTGCCCGCCGCCCGACCCCTACCAGACCGCGCTGATTTTTTGCTCCGACCCGAAGTACATCGCCCTGCTGGAAGATGTCGGCGTGGACGTGGTGGAACTGACCGGCAATCATTTTGAAGATTGGGGCCGCGAGGCCACGCGCCACACGCTGGAAATGTATCGCGCGCGCAATCTGCCCTACTTTGGCGGCGGGCTCGACCTGGCCGATTCGCAAAAAGCGGCGCTGCTGGAGCGCAACGGCGTCAAATTCGCCTTTATCGGCTGCAACCCCGTCGGGCCAGATTTTGCTTGGGCGCGCGCCGATGGCTGGCCGGGCGCCGCGCCCTGCGGCGATTACGGCTGGATGGTGGATGAAATCAAGCGCCTGAAGGCCGAGGGCTATCTGGTGATTGCCACCTTCCAGTATTTTGAATATTACACGCCCGACCCGCGCCCCTGGCAGTTGACCGATTTTCGGCGCCTGGCCGAGGCCGGGGCGGTCATTGTCAGCGGGTCGCAGGGACATTACGCCCAGGCGATGGAATTTTATGGCGCTTCTTTTTTGCATTATGGCCTGGGAAATTTGTTTTTTGACCAGATGGGCTACACCTACCCCACCAACGGTCAGCGCACGACCAATACCCGCCGCGAATTTTTAGACCGGCACGTCTTTTATGAGGGCCGCTACATCGGCACTGAATTGCTGACGGCCATGCTGGAAGATTACGCCCGTCCGCGCCCGATGACAGCCGCCGAGCGCGCCGCTTTTTTGGAAGAATATTTTGCGGCCAGCGGCTGGCGCTGAGGCGTAAATGGAGCAAAGCATGAAAAAACTGGGCCAGATTCTATTTTTGGCGGGTTTTCTGTTGGCGAATCTCTTCAACGGCATCGCCGTGTGGGCCGATTTGGAGGCGCTTTCGTTTGAATCGCAGCTGACGGCGGATGGCGGCCTGGCGCTGAGCTGCCCGGTACTGGTGACCTCCGCCGCGCCGGTGGAAATTTCGACCAGCGTCAAAAACAGCGCCGAAAGGGAGGTGCGCCGCAGCCTGCGCGCCACGCTGACTGCGGGTTCGGTCATTTACACCCGCCGCGAAGAACAGATTTTTGACCTGACGCCGGGCGAGTCGCGCCGCTTTGCCTGGGCGCTTTCGATGGAGGACGCCGCCTGGGGGCGCATCGCCATGGCCAGGATTTATCTCTTCCGGGCGTATCCCGCCCCTTCGGCTTCGGCCTCCTGCGGCGTTTTTGCCCTGCCGGTGAATCTTCCGGGCGGCTGGCTGACGGCGGCCTGGCTGCTGCTGGCGGGCGGGCTGATTCTGGCGGGCGGGCGCGCCTGGCTGAAGGGCGGATTTTCGCCCAACGAGGAGCGCATCGTCTGGGCTTTGGGCGCTTTGGCCGTTTTGGGCGTGGTCGCCAACCTGATGGGCTGGTTCGCCCTGGCGGGTGTGGATCTGCTGTTTTCGCTTTTCGCCGCGCTGGCAGCATGGGTGAATGGCGGGCGTTAAGGAGGCTGCCGGCGTGATGCGGCGGGATAAATCCCTGCCTCAGCGCGTGGAAGTCCGCTAAAGCGGACTGGGGCTGCGCCGCGGGCGGCCTGAAAAATTGGGTAAAATGGAATGACCGGCCTTTTGGAACCGGAAAACAAAAAAACGAGGAAAAATGGTCAACCTGTCTGATGATGAAATTTTGCCCCTGACGCGCAAGCATGTCTTTTTTACCTGGTCTGCCCAGGCCAAAGTTAACCCGATTGTGGTTAAACGCGCCAAAGGTGTCTACTTTTGGGACGTGAACGACAAACGCTACCTGGATTTCAATTCTATGACCATGTGCGTCAATATTGGTCACGGTGACGAGCGCATCATCCGCGCCATGCAGGAACAGGTGGCCGAACTGCCTTACAGCGCCCCCTCCATGACCAACAAAATCCGCGCGGCAGCCGCGCGGGCGGTGGCGCAGTTGACGCCGGGCGGCGCGCTGACCAAAATCCTCTTCACCCTGGGCGGGGCGGACGCCAACGAAAACGCCATCAAACTGGCGCGCGGCTACACCGGGCGGCACAAAATTTTGGCGCGTTATCGCTCGTATCACGGCGCTTCTGCCGGGGCAATGGCCGCTACCGGCGACCCGCGCCGCGTGGTCTGGGAGCCAAATTTGATGAGCGGCGTGGTCCATTTTCTCGACCCCTACCGCTATCGCTCCACATTTCATCGCGCCAACCCCGCCATTTCTGAAGCCGATTTCGCCCGCGACTACGTCAATCACCTCGAGGAAATTATCCAGTACGAGGGGCCGGAAACCATTGCGGCCATTTTGATGGAAAGTGTCACCGGCACCAACGGCATCATCATCCCGCCGGATGGGTACATGCAGGGCGTGCGCGCGCTTTGCGATAAATATGGCATCGTCATGATTGCCGATGAAGTCATGTCTGGTTTTGGTCGCACCGGAAAATGGTTCGCGGTGGAACATTGGAACGTCATCCCCGATATTATGACGATGGCCAAGGGCCTGACCAGCGCCTATGCCCCGCTCGGCGCGGTGGCGATGAAGCCCGAAATCGCCGCGCATTTTGACGAGGTGGTTTTTAAATCCGGGTTAACCTACACCTCGCACCCGGTTTCGCTGGCGGCGGCGCTTGCCAACATTTCAGCGATGCAGGCCGATGGGGTGGTGGAGCACGCTGCCGCCATGGGGCCGATACTCCAGCGGCTGCTGGCCGAAATGAGCGCGAAACACCCCTCGGTGGGCGATGTCCGCTCCATCGGCTTGTTCGGCGTCCTCGAGCTGGTCAAAAATCGCCAGACGAAAGCGCCGATGGCGCCCTGGAACAATTCCAGCCCAGAGATGGCCGCCTTCAAAAAATATTGCCTGGAGCATGGCCTGTATTTGGATGTTCACTGGCACACCGCGCTGATTATTCCGCCGCTGATTATCAGCGAAGAGCAGCTGCGCGAGGGTTTTGCCGTGCTGGATGAAGCCCTGAAAATTACTGACGCGGCGGTGGAGCCGGGCTAACCCGGCTGGTCTGCCGGACGTAATCGCTGTATCCGCCGGTGAACTCGCGCAGTTCACCGGCTTTTAATTCCAAAATGCGGCCCACGGTGCGGTCGAGAAAGTAGCGGTCGTGTGAAATGACCAGCACCGTGCCGTTGAAATCGTCCAGCGCGTTTTCCAGCACCTCGGCGGCGGCGATGTCAATGTTGTTGGTCGGCTCGTCCAGCAGCAAAAAATTGGCGTCCGAAAGCACCAGCAGCAGCAGCTGCAGGCGGCTGCGTTCTCCGCCTGAAAGCGTGCCGATTTTTTGGCTGGCCTGCTGATAGGTGAACAGGTAGCGGATGAGCAGGGCGACTGCGTTTGGCTCGCTCATTTCTCCGGCGCGGCGCACCGCATCAATCAGCGTTTCGTCAAAATGGAGGGTTTCGTGCTCTTGCGCGTAGTAACCGATTTTGACACTCGGCCCCAGCCGGATTTCGCCGCTGTCGGGCGTTTCCTGGCCCAAAATGAGCCGCAGCAAAACCGATTTTCCTGCGCCGTTGGCGCCCACCAGCCCGGCGCGCTCACCGTGTCGCATCAGCAGGGAAATGCGTTTAAGCAGGGTTCTCCCGTCCCCGTGCGGCGTCTCACGGGCGCCGAACGATTTTGAGACTTCAATCAGTTCCAGCACCTGGTTGGAGCCGCGCCAGCCGCCCAGTTCCAGCCCCATTTTGCGCCGTTCCAGCAGCGGACGTTCCAGCGTGTTCACCTTTGCCAGCCTGGTCTGCATCGAGCGCACCCGGCTGGCAAATTTATCACTCACCTGCACCCAGGTCTGATAACGCTTGAGCGCCAATTCCATGCGTTGAATGGCGCGTTGTTGAATTTGGAAAAGTTCCTCGGCTTTTGCCAGGCGCTGTTCCTTGTCCAGCACAAAATCGGTGTAATTGCCGCCAAAGGTCGTCAGGCGTCCATCCTCCACTTCGGCGATGTGCGTCACCACCGCGTCCAGCAGGGCGCGGTCATGCGAAACCAGCACCACCGCGCCGGGGTAATCCAAAATCAACTTTTCCAGAAAGGCCTTGCCGGGTAAATCCAGGTGATTATCGGGTTCGTCCAGCAGCAAAATGGAAGGCCGCAGCAGCAGCAGCCTCGCCAGCCCGATTAATTTTTTCTGCCCGCCGCTCAAAAAATCAATTGGCTTGTGGATGTCGGAAGCGGGCAGGCCCAGCCCGCGCAGAAGTTCCCGCGCCCTGGAGGGGTAGCTCGCCCCGCCCAGCGACTCATATTCGGTCAGCAGCCTTTGCTGCGCTTCCAGGGCCTTTTCCAACGCTTTGGGGTTTTCGTACACCGCCTGCAGGCCGAGCTGCGCCTCGATGGCGTTTAACTCCGTCTCCAGCGCCGCCACGCGCGGATTGCCCTCCAGCGTCAGCTCCAGCGCGCTGCGCCCCGGCAAAAATTCTGGCTGCTGGGGCAGATAGCCCAACGTCACGCCTCGCGCGCGCGTCACGTTTCCGCCCGGTTCGGCCCCGTGCTCCCCGATGATTAATTTGATCAGCGAGGATTTTCCCGCCCCGTTTGGCCCAATCAGGCCGATTTTTTGGTCATGCTGAATTTCCCAGTTTAGGCCGCGAAACAGGGTTCGCGCGCCCAAAATCAGGCTGACGTTGGAAAGTTGAATCGAAACCATAAAAACTCCTAAAAAAATAAAAAAAGCGCCGCAGGATTTCCTGCGGCGCTGGAATGGGTGAAAAAAGATTATCTCCGGGCGGCAGGCGCAATGCGACAGGGAAAGGCGCCGATGAAGCCGCGCACGCCGATGTAAAGAACGTGATTGTTGGAGATTTCGTAACGCATGGCGCGCATTATACCAGCGGGCGCAAAAAAATTGCAAAAGATGTTCAATTGGTAGGCTGCGGATAGCCGCGCGGCAGACGAAAAAAGTATAACTGGCGCATAGAAAACCGGCCAGGCCGGACACCCCGAAAGGACTTGCCATGTTTTCAAAACTACGTGAACCCGTCAGCGGGCTGACTCACCTCGGCGGGGCGCTCGCCGCGCTGCTGGGACAATTTTTTTTACTGATGTTGAGCGGCGCCGCAACCGAAAAAGTTCTCTCGGTGCTGGTTTATGGCATCAGCCTGGTGGGGCTTTTTTCGGCCAGCGCCGCCTACCACCTGGTCAACGCCGGGCCGCGAGTCACCGCCATTTTGCGAAAGTTGGACCATTCGGCCATTTACCTTCTGATTGCCGGAACCTACACGCCCATTTGCATCAACGCTTTCAGTGGGTTTTTCCGCTGGGGGCTGCTGGCCGTGGTTTGGAGTTTTGCCCTGGTGGGCATTCTGGTCAAAATCTTTTACATGGGCGCGCCGCGCTGGCTTTCGGCGGCGATTTACGTGCTGATGGGCTGGCTGAGCATTGCCGCCGTTGGTCAAATGCTCCATGCGCTGACGCCCTTCGCGCTTGGCTGGCTGCTGGCGGGCGGCGTGATTTATACGCTGGGCGCGGTGGTTTACGCCACAAAAATCTTCAATTTTGTGCCGGGGAAATTTGGCTTCCATGAAGTCTGGCACATTTTTGTTTTGTTGGGCGCGCTGGCGCATTTCATTGCGGTGACCGGGATTTTGTTGTAAGAGTGCGCCGCCCTGGGCTGGCGGCGGGCATCGTTAAGACCAGACTTGCGGAATCTTAAAAATTTCGCAAGTCTTTTGTTAAATCCCGTTTTTGTACATTACGGCAAAAATTTTAGAAAATATGTAAAAAACATTCAAATATAGCGTAAAAAATGTTGCTTTCGGAAAAGCGAGTTTGCCTTTTTCCTCCGTCAACCGTATAATTTTGCCGCATAAATCTGTCCCCTTTTATGGAGGAGTTCCCCATGCCCTACGGATACAACGGAAAAATTTTACACGTCAACCTGACGACCGGCGCGCTGACGGTGGAGACCCCGCCCGAAGCGTTTTACCGCGCCTACATGGGCGGCTCGGCGATGGGCCTGACCTATATTCTGAAAGAAATGCCCGCCCAGGCCGACCCGCTGGGGCCGGAAAATGTGCTGACCATTTTCACCAGCGTCACCACTGGAGCCAGCATCAGCGGGCAGAGCCGCGTCAACATGAACGCCAAATCACCCATCAGCGGGGGGATTGGCGATTCGCAGGGCGGCGGATTCTTTCCGGCGGAGATGAAATTCTCCGGCTTTGACGGGATTGTCGTCACTGGAAAATCGTCCGCGCCGGTTTATCTGTGGCTGAAGGATGGTCGGGCCGAACTGCGGGATGCCTCGGCCCTGGCTGGAAAAGTCACCGGCCAGGCCGAATCCTGGCTGAAGCGCGAACTGGGGGACGAGAAAATCGAGGTGCTGCAGCATGGCCCAGCCGCTGAAAAAGGCGTGCTGTACTCCAGCGCCGTCAGCATGGCAAATCGCAACAATGGCCGCACCGGCATGGGGCTGGTGATGGCTTCCAAAAATCTGAAGGCGGTGGTGGTGCGCGGCGCGAACAAGCCCCAGGTGGCGGACCCCCAGGCGCTGGCGGCGCTCAACCGCAGCGGCCCCAAACTTTTGCCCGAAAATGGCGACATGGTCGGGTTGGCGAAGTACGGCACGGCCAGCGTGGTGAACCCGCAGCACAGCATGGGCACGCTGCCCACACGCAACTATAACGAAGGCGCTTTTGAATTTGCCGAAGATATCAGCGGCGAAAAACTCTACGATGAATATCTGCGCGGCGCGGCGGCAGGCAAACAGGACAAACAGGGGCGCGACACCTGTTACGCCTGCGTGGTGCGCTGCAAGCGCGTGGTGGAATTGGAAGGAAAATACCCGGTTGACCGTCAGTATGGCGGCCCGGAATACGAAACCATCGGCACTTTTGGCTCGTACTGCGGCGTGCGCGACCTGGCGGCCATTTCGCGCGCCAATCAAATTTGCAACGAATACGGCGTGGATACGATTGCCGCGGGCGCAACGATTGCTTTTGCGATGGAATGTTTTGAAAAAGGAATCATCGGCGCGGCGGAAAGCGGCGGCCTGGCCCTGAAATTTGGCGATGCCGAAGTCATGCTGCAGGTTTTGGACGAAATTGTCAGCGCCAGCACTCCCCTGGGAAAACTGCTCGGCCAGGGCTCAGCGCGCGCCGCCGCTGTTTGGGGCCGGGGCGCGGACGAATGCCTCATCACCTTCAAGGGCGCCGAAGCCCCGGCGCACATGCCCCAGGCCAAACGCAGCCTGGCGCTGATTTACGCCGTCAATCCCTTCGGCGCTGACCACCAATCCAGCGAACATGACTGGATGATTGAGGAAGGCCTCGCCTCGGAACTGTACATGAATCGGCTGGCGCTGCTCGGCCTGGAGAAAACCCTCGCGCCGCTCAGCCTGGGCGCCGAAAAAGTGAATTTTGCCTACCTGACGGAAGTTTTCTACTCGATGCTCGACTCGCTCGAACTCTGTCAATTTGTCTGGGGCCCAGCCTGGACTTTGTACGGCCCGGCTGAAACCGCCGCGATGGTCAGCGCCGTCACCGGCTGGCAGGTGACGGTGGACGAACTGATGGCGGTTGGCGCCCGCCGCCTGAATCTGATGCGCGTCTTCAATGCCCGCGAAGGGTTTGACCGCAGCCAGGACAAACTGCCCAAGAAATTCTTCAAGGCCCTGCAGGGCGAAGGCCCGACCGCCGGAATTGCCCTCGCGCACGAGGAGATTGAATCTGCGCTGGATGAGTATTATCGCCTGGCTGGTTTCACCTCCGCTGGCAGGCCGACCGGCGCGCGCCTGGAGCAGTTGGGCCTGGGCTGGGCGGCGGCCATGCTGTGAAGCGGCGCCAGAAAAATCGTATAACGCGCGCTGACGCCCTGTCCCCCAAAAAATATCCTCCCCGAAACTGGAGCATCTGAATCATGACACAGTTATATGACCAAAACTTTCCCCACATGTCCCCCGTCTGGTCACGGATTTTCCCCATCGAAGCGGAGCGCGCCGAGGGAAGTTACATTTACGCCACCGATGGCAAAAAATATCTCGACTTCACCTGCGGCATTGGCGTGACCAACACCGGCCACTGTCACCCCAAAGTGGTGGAAGCCATTCGCCAGCAGGCCGGGCTGTTCATCCACGCCCAGGCCAACATTGTCGTTCATCAGCCGATGTTGCAGATGATTGAAGAACTGCGTACCATCGTCCATCCTTCGATGGACGGATTTTTCTTCAGCAACTCCGGCGCCGAGGCGGTGGAAGGCGCGGTCAAACTGGCGCGCGCGGCCACCGGTCGGCAGGCGGTGATTGTTTTCACCGGCAGTTTTCACGGGCGCACCGCGCAGACGATGATGCTGACGACTTCCAAAACTGGCTACAAGGGCAATGCGCAAGTCATGCCCTCCGGCGTGTACATCGCTCCGTTTCCTTACGCCTTCAAGCTGGGGCTAAGCGAGGAAGCCGCCAGCCAGTACGCGCTTGAGGCGCTGGACGAATTACTCATCAGCCAGATTGCCCCGCACGATGTCGCCGCCATCCTGATTGAACCGGTACTGGGCGAGGGCGGCTATGTTGTGCCTCCCGTCTCGTTTATGCAATCGCTGCGCGCTTTGTGTGACCGGCACGGCATGATGCTGATTTTTGACGAGGTGCAAAGCGGTTTTGGGCGCAGCGGCAAATGGTTTGCTCAGGAACATTTTGGCGTTGTGCCAGATATTATGACCGCCGCCAAAGGAATTGCCAGCGGGCTGCCACTTTCCGGCGTTTTCAGCAGCCTGGATTTGATGAAAAAGTGGCCGATTGGCTCGCATGGCGGAACGTATGGTGGCAACGCGGTGGCGATGGCGGCGGGCGTAGCCACCATCCGCGCGATGAAGGAAGAAAATATGCTGGAAAATGCCAACGCGCGCGGCGTTCAACTGCAAACGGGCCTGCGTAAACTGCAGGAGCAATATCCGCAAATTGGCGATGTGCGCGGCCTGGGGCTGATGATTGGCAGCGAGTTCGCGCCCGGCGGCGACTACAAAAAAGCCAGGCCGCTGGTGAAGCAAATTTTGCGCGCGGCGGAAGAGCGCGGTCTGCTGCTGCTCTCGTGCGGGACCTATGACTCAACCATCCGCTGGATTCCGCCGCTGAATGTGAGCGAGGCGCAAGTGGGCGAGGCGCTGAAGGTGTTCGGCGAGGCGCTGAAGGAATCGGTAGGGTAAATCCCTGCCTGTGGCATAAAAGTCCGCTTAAGCGGACTTTTATGCCACAGAGAAATAACTTTCAGCCCGCGCCGACCCCAAGGAAAACAAAATGATTAACCGCTCCCACCTCGCCACTCTGCTCCAGGCTGAAGAATCCCTCTTTCAGCAAAAACATCCCCGCTCCTACGAACTCTACCAGCGCGCCAAAAAATCGTTACCGGGCGGCG